>NZ_LWSR01000109.1:0-5498 GCF_001660745.1 Gardnerella sp. 26-12 | reverse complement strand
TTTATTTACTTATTTTGTTTATTTACTTGCTTACATGCGCATGATGGCGGCGAGTTTTAAACGTTACAGCACCGCTTGCAAGCAGCACCATAAACGTCACAATCATGCCAATCACACTGCTGCCAGTCATCGCCAAGTCAGAAGTCATCTTCTTGGCGGCAGACTTAGCGGCAGCCTGCTCCTTTTCAGCAGCCTTCTGCTTTGCAGCAGCGTTAGCATTCGCAGCACCTGCGTTGCCACTTTCGCTGGAGGCATTTCCGTCTGTACCAACGTAAGTAGTGCCAGTAAATGTGCCAAATCCAGAACCAGCACCTAATCCGTTGCCGAATCCAGTACCAGAATGAAGCTCCGAATACTTCAGGTTAATCTCTGCATCTGTTTCATCGGACGCTGTAGCATTCTCAGCAATAACCCACACGTTAGCCCAAGCAAGCTGCTCACCTTTATCGTTAAGCAAAACAATCGTATGCTTACCGAAGTAGCCAGCTGGAATCACAACATTAAACTGAGGTTGACCATTCTTATCCAAAGTTACTTTCACATACTTAGATCCATCTGCGCCCTTCAATAACACAGGCGAAGAATACATGTAAGCATAAGCGTAAGCAACCTTGTTTTTCTTAAGTTCCTTGATGAACTTGCTCATGGCAGAAGAGACCTTAGTCTTGTGAGACTTAGAGCCAGCATCACCCTTAGCAGGAGCATCCATGCCAGCGAAATACAACTTCACAGGATTGCTCTTACCAGCACGAACAACATCATTCATATGTTCACCAGCAACAAGGATTCCCTTAAGTGACTGATCTAGCTTTGCGATAGATTCAGGAGCTTTAGGTGCTGGAGTTGAGACGGAAGGAGGATTGACAGTTACAGAGGAGGAACCATGATCGTTCCCATGACCATCATTCGACTTCTTTTCAACGACGAATTCTGCGGAAGTATTCTTCGTTGCAACGTTACCAGCATAATCAACAGCTTCAACTGTGATTAAGTGCTTTCCGGCAGAAAGTGAATTGAAATCAACATCTACCTTCAGCGGATCCTTCAGATCTTTCAGATCGGCAAAAGTAGCATCGTAAGGATTATTCTTACTCAGCTTAATATCCGTTTCTTTAAGACCATTACTTGCATGATTTACTTCTTTACCATCAATCTTCACTCGCAATAACTTCAAATGATCATCTTTAGCTGTTACAGAAATCTTACGATTTGCTTCAACATGATCATTGTCCTTTATTCCAAGTGTCACAGAAGGAGCATCCTTATCAACAACAACAGGAGCACGACCATACAGTGCGCTAGACATCTGATCGATGGCTTGGATTAATACAAACTCTCCATTTTTAACTTCAACATCTCTATCGAAGCTCTGAGCATTAGTTTCTTTGCCTTTAGAATCAGTACTGAAGTTGTCTGAAGCAATAAGATTATTAATCTTAAGAGTATAGCCAGCAAAATCATCACTAATAACACCCTTGAATTTCACAGTGTCATTATTAGTAAATATTCTGCCGCCATACAACTTTGGAGTACTAAACATTACTTCTGGAGCCTGTCTGTCGAAGTAGAAAGCAACTGGAGTGTCTAATACCACATCACTTCCCTCTTTGACAATCATCCTAAAGTCATTTATTCCAGGATGCATTGGCAGAGTTACCGTGAATGTAGAATCAGCATTTGCATTAGTGGACTTAGTGATTGTTGCAGCTATAGGATCAAAATCCTCATACCCCGAACCATCATCTTTAACTCGATTAGCTTTTGTAAATAGCATTTCTGTAGCTTTGTTACTTACTTTGCCTTTTGCAGTAAATGAATTGAGCGAAGTACCACTATTTCCAGGAACAATCCAGTTGTATGATTCTAAGCCGTTAGCATTACTCAGTGAAATATTATAAAGCTTTGGCTTTGTTGGTATAACGCGATTAGCAAAACCTACATTCTGAGTAGCTGTGTTAACTCCATCACTAGCAACCAAGGTAACTGAATATGTACTAGCAGATGGAGTAACTTTTACAGTAAATGAGCCATCAGTAGCAACATTTACAGGCTCTTCCACTTGTTCAGTCTGGACTTCACCGCCAACAACCTCATCCTTACTATACTTAACAGTAAGCGTGAGCTTCTGCTTTGGAGTAGTATCGTCCTTAACTTCACCTTTAACTTCTACTGCACCATTTTGGTCAATTGTTACATTCCCGTTACTATCTGCATTAGTTAGTTTAATTGTTGGTGCATTTTCGTCGAAATTAGTTACAAGAGTTTCAACCACTTCTTTATTATCAGAACCTTTTGCCTTAACTTTTATTGTATTAGCACCTGATTTAATAGGAGCAGTAAAGCTAAATTCAGAATCATCTGTCTTAACAGCTAATTCTTCTTCTGCTTCAGTTCCTGATTGAACATAAGCTTTCACATCCTTGCAACCATCAGCAATACGTCCAGAGATTTCGATGCTGTATTTATCAACACCGTTATCTTTTTTAGCAGTGACATCCTTAATGCCAATATTCTTAAGATTAACCTCATTATTTATGAGAATCTTTTTATTAGCAAATCCCTTAAACACTTTGGAAGTATTGGTTTCATTGAAACCTCCATCATGCAAACTGACATTGACGTAATAAGCATCCTTACCTACATTAACTTTGCAAGTGCGAGTATAGCCATTTGCGTCATGAGTTTCACTGCAGTCCTTCTCATCAACCTTGATATAATCACTGTTACCATTAACTCTTACACCTGGTTCACTCAATGTTTCACTTAACTCATCATGAGCTGTAATGGTAATTTCACCATCTTTATCAGGTTCGCTAATTGTAACGGTTGGAGCTTTAGTATCAAGGTTAAAATGCATATCAGTCGTCTGGCACATATCCTTAGTCAAGCAAGCTTTTACTCGATAAATATATTTGCCATCAGGAAGCTTCTTATTCCAATGCGCGATATCAGTAGATGTCTTATCATAAATAGTTCCATCAAATTCAACAGAACTATTTAATGCTCTTGGATCGCGTAATAATTCTGAGAAATTAGAACGAGAAACGTCATGTTCCTCTCCTACTTCTGCAACAGTCTTACCAGAATTATCCAAAACAGAATACTGTATTAGACTTGCATTACGGAATAATGCTAGTGATGGTCGTATCTTATCAAATAACTCATCACCATTTGGAGAAAATTCTAAATGATCAGGAGCTTCATCATTAACTTGCACATCACCAAAATAACTTTCAGCAATAAGCGAAGTAGTCATATTAATTGCATTTTTAAGATACTCTTCACCAGGCTTTACAAGAATTGGTTCCTTATCCCAATTGCCAACAAAGCCAAGATATGGAACAGCCAAATCTGGTTCCCCAGAGGTCTTTGAAGTAAAACGCGCCCAACCTTCAACATAATGGTCGCGAGTCACGTCTGGAGTTAATGTAAACTCTACTTCCTTTTCTGACTTAGGATCTACTGTAACCGTATTAGTCGAAGAAGCTAATGTTTCTGAGCTAATAGAGGTAGTCGTTTCTGCATTAGCATTATTAGATTCATTAACAACATTTTGTTTAGGAACTTCATAAGTTACAGCCTTATCTCCATAATTATGCAGTTTAACAGTGAACTTACGATCTCCATTAACCTGGCGTAGAGCCACGTACGAATTGCCATTGACTGTTGCAATCACGTTAGTAGCAACAGCTTTATCAACCTGAGCTAATCCAGCGCCGATTTGACGAGGAGCAAATGGTACATTGCTGGAATTATTGAGAATCTCAGCCGTATTCATCAAGGCTTGTTCAACACGAGTAGCACGATCTTTAGCAGAAAGCTCAGGGAAGCGCTTCTTATAGCTTTCCATCACCAAAGCTGAAAGACCGGAAACGTTTGGAGCAGCCATAGAAGTACCAGACATATTAGTGTACTTGTTGTTGTTCTGAGTAGACCACACGTTACCGCCGATGCCAGCAATATGAGGCTTAAAATCAAGTTCTGGCGTTGGACCCCAAGAAGTAAAGCTAGAAGGATGCAACTTATCAGGATTTGCAATGCCCATTGTCTTATCAGAGAAGGAAACCTTAACTGTACCACTTGCATTAGCTTTGAGTGCATCAACAATCTTTAAAGCATCTTCACGACGAATTGATGCTCCAAAGCATGTGAACTTATCAACTCCAGCCATGCCAAGGAACTGTGCCGAATCGCCAGCTTTGTTATAAACGATTACACCATCAGCACCCTTATCAATAGCATTCTGGAATTTTTCACTAAATGCTATTGCGCCACGTTCAACTAAAGCGTACTTTCCATGAAGATCCAAATCCTTAACTTCATCTTTTTTGCCAAGACCGATATTCACAATCTCATGTTCTTTACCATCAGCTTTTCCTGAGGCTATAGAGTAAGGAATCTCAGTTGTTTTATTAGCTTTATCCGTATATGAACCAGCGGTTTGAATAATATAAGAATTTTCTACAGAAGCAACGCTGAAAGCAGAAGGATAAGAAGACGGTGAACCAAGAGTTGCATCATCCCACTTTCCTAATGCATCATTAGTTCCTCCAGATGTAGAGAAGCTTAAACCGGAGTTTCCTGCAGAAATAACTGGAAGCACACCAGCTTCGCGAGCCTTCTTTAAAGCGAGAGATGTAGCATTAGAAGTTCCACCAAAACCGTTATCTGAGCCGAGAGACATGTTAATAACGTCCGCATGAAGCTTTACAGAATCCTCAATTGCAGCAACTATATCAGCATCACGAGCTCCGTGCGCTCCCGGCTTATTTGAAAATACTTTCATTGCAAGTAACTGAGCATTTGGAGCAATGCCGTTAATATGACCGTTTTTATCAGCTGGCTTATTCTCATCATCACCATTAGCTGCCACAATACCAGCTACGTGCATGCCATGCTGCTCTGCACCACTATCTGTAATAGTGTAGTTTTCATCAGCATAGTTGAATCCAGCAGGAACTTTATTAGTGAACTTTACACCATTAGACGGGAATGTGTCCTTAATCTTACGAGCTTTTTCAGCTTTGAAATCAAGCTTCATATCATGGTGACTTGGATCGATGCCCGTATCGATAATAGCCACAAGCATCCCAGTTCCATCAAGTCCACGCTTCTTAAATTCTTCATTTACACCCTGCAAACCGCGAGCATAATTTTCAAGAGGATAATACAAACGTTCTTTTGCAACAGAAGCTACTTCATGTTCATGACGTAAAGCCGCAACTTTCTTAGCTGGTAATGTTGCTTCAAAACCATTCATCAGGTAACCAAATTGGCGACGTACTGTCATGCCATATTTTGAAGACCATTTTCCAATAAGACGATTCTGGTCAACTTTATTACTGTCTTCAGCTTGTTTCGAAGGAAGTTTTGGCTGTTTCTTCAAAGTAACGATAACAGTAACAGGCTTATTAGAAGTACCAGTCCTATTAAATGGATTATTAACTATTCTGCTAACAATCTTAGGATCAAGATATTTAGTAGTTTTATTCTTCTTA
>NZ_LWSR01000108.1:0-5962 GCF_001660745.1 Gardnerella sp. 26-12 | reverse complement strand
GAATAAATTTGTTCTTTTTCTGTAAAAAATACTGTACCATGAAAGAGACTGCAATGTGGCGCTACATAGATTCGTTTTAGATTCTCAATTCAGCGTCGACTGGAGAATGGAGGACGTATGGCTGGAAATCCTCATAAAGCTGAAACTAGTATAGCTATGGATTCAACTGATGCAATCATTGTTGATATTCTCGAACATGATGGTCGAGCGACGTTAACTCGTTTGGCGAAGGCTTCGGGTTTGTCTGTTTCTGCAGTTCAATCTCGAGTGCAAAAGCTTGAGTGTAAAGGTGTTATTACTGGTTATCGCGCGTTAATTGATTATGAGCGTCGTGGTTTACCTGTAAGCGCATTTGTGTCTGTTACGCCACTTGATTTTGGGCAGGAAGCTACAATACCTAACAAATTGCGTGATATTTCTGGTATTGAAGCTTGCTATTCGATTACTGGTAGTCCAAGTTTTATGCTGGTAGTGCGTGTTGCTACGCCAAGCAAATTGGAAGAACTTATTAATACCATTCATCGCATAGTCCCTGTTAGTACAGAAACAACTATGGTTCTGCAAACATATTTCGATTAAATACTATGTGTGATTTTTCTGAAACAACGGTTGACGCGCGCGATACATCTCTTACGACATGTTGCAAAGTTGCTGCCGAAGAGATTATTGTGTTGCGTCAATCTGTTGATAATTTTGATAATGCAATAATTGCGCTGCTTGCTGAGCGGTTTAAAACTACGAAACGAATTGGTGAGTTGAAGGCTGAAGCTGGATTTGCTCCTGAGGATTCTAAAAGAGAGCAGCAGCAAATAGAAAGTTTGCTAAATATTGCGGAAAATGCCGGATTAGATTCTTCGATTGCGTTGAAATATCACGAGTTTGTTGTTACTGAGGCTAAGAAACGTCATCAGCAAATGCAGTCTTGAGATTAGATATTTCTGTTATTTTAATTGCGTTGAACTATAGAATCACAATCAGTTTGTAGATTTTGAAAATAGATTTTCGCATATCGGTATGTAATGTTTTTGTGCATACGCGTGGCTATCTGAGTAATAAAGGCGGATAATACAAGTATGACTATTGCAACTGTTGAACGTTATGCGCATATGCTTGATGCTGCAAGTCGAGGTGGCTACGCATACCCTGCTATCAATGTTACTAGTACGCAAACTCTTAACGCAGCGCTGCAGGGATTTGCTCAAGCTGAATCTGATGGCATTATCCAAGTTTCTGTCGGTGGCTCTGCTTATTTTTCGGGTCAATCTCTCAATAATCGTGTTGTTGGTTCAATAGCATTTGCAAAATTTGCGCACGAAGTGGCAGCTCAATATCCTAATATCACTATTGCGCTTCATACAGATCATTGTGCTGAGCAATATTTAGATGATTGGATTCAACCACTAATTTCTTATGAAACAGAACAAGTCAAAAAAGGCGAAGAACCATTATTTCAGTCGCATATGTGGGATGGCTCAACGGTGCCTTTGCAACATAATCTAGACGTTGCAGAACAGTTGCTGGATGCTTCGCAAAAATCTCGCACAATTCTTGAAATTGAGATTGGTGCTGTTGGTGGAGAAGAAGACGGGCATCGTGCTGATATTGACGAGAGATTGTATTCTACGCCTGAAGATGCTTTGCGTGTTGTAGATAAACTTGGCTTGGGTGAACGTGGCAGGTATATGGCAGCGTTTACTTTTGGCAACGTTCATGGAGCCTATAAGCCTGGCGTTGTAAAACTGCATCCTAAATTATTGCAAGAAATCCAAAAAACTGTATATCAGAACTATCAAAATATTTGTGATACTCGCACCTTTGGCGCTTCTAAAAAGCCGTTCCTGCTGGTATTTCATGGCGGATCTGGCTCTACTGCTCAAGAGATTGCTGAAGCTGTGCGTTACGGCGTAATTAAAATGAATATAGATACCGACACTCAATACGCTTTTACTCGTGCAATCGCTGGTCACATGTTCAGCAATTATGACTCTGTTCTTAAAATAGACGGAGAAGTTGGCGAAAAGAAGTTGTATGATCCTCGATCTTGGGGTCGTGAAGCCGAAAAAGCCATGGCTCAGCGTGTAGTAGAAGCTTGTGTGCAGTTAGGTTCTGCTGGTAAAGCACTGAAATAGTAAATTTTTAATTTTATATATTTCATTTTCTTATTCGGTAGGGGCATAGAGATAGTCTTAACAGGTAAGGATTGTGCTTATTTGAGCAGCGTTAGCTCAAAAATGGAGGTGCGGCATGCCTGGTATTGTGCTTATTGGAGCTCAATGGGGTGACGAAGGTAAAGGCAAAGCAACAGATTTAATTGGTTCAAAGGTTGATATTGTCGCACGTTTTAATGGCGGTAATAATGCTGGGCACACTGTCGTTGTTGGCGATAAATCTTATGCATTACATTTACTTCCAAGCGGAATTATCAGCCCTAATGTTACGCCTGTAATTGGTAATGGTGTTGTTGTTGATCCAGAGGTATTGCTTGAAGAAATTGACGCTTTGGAATCTCGCGGTGTAGATTGTTCGCGCTTGCTTGTGAGCGAAGCTGCGCATGTTATTACTCCGTATCATCGAGTTATTGATAAAGTAACTGAGCGTTTTCTTGGCAAACACAAGATCGGCACGACTGGTCGTGGTATTGGACCTACTTACGCAGATAAAATTAATCGTGTTGGTATTCGAGTGCATGATTTATTTAATGCTGATCACTTGCGCGACAAAGTTGAAGCAAGTTTGCATCAAAAGAATCAAATGCTTGTAAAACTTTATAATCAACATCCTATTGATATTGATGCAGTTACTGCTCAACTTGTGGAGCTTGGCAAACGCTTGAAGAAATATGTTGCTGATACTTCATTAGTATTGAATGAAGCAATGGATGAAGGCAAAACTGTGCTGTTTGAAGGTGGACAAGCCACAATGCTTGACGTCGATCATGGCACTTATCCGTTTGTAACTTCTTCAAACCCTACTGCTGGTGGTGCTTGCACGGGTACTGGTGTTGGTCCTACTCGTATTACGCGCGTAATTGGAGTAGCGAAAGCGTATATTACTCGTGTTGGTGAAGGTCCATTCCCAACTGAACTTTTGGATGAGCAGGGTGACTGGTTGCGTGAGCAAGGCCATGAATATGGTGTTACAACTGGTCGTCCTCGTCGTTGTGGATGGTTTGATTCTGTAGTAAGCCGTTATGCAACTCGCGTAAATGGTTTGACGGATATTGTTCTTACTAAGCTTGACGTTTTGACTGGTTTGAAGGAAATCCCAATTTGCGTAGCTTATGATGTAACTTTGTCTGATGGAACAGTTCAGCGTATGGAAGAAATGCCTGTAGATCAATCACTGTTTGCTTCTGCGAAACCAGTATACGAGATGCTTCCAGGCTGGAATGAGGATATTTCTCAAATTCATAAGTTTGAAGATTTGCCTCAAAACACGCAAAGTTATGTAAAGCGTTTGGAAGAGCTTTCTCATTGCCGTATTTCTGCTATTGGAACTGGTCCGCAGCGTGATCATATCATTAGTGTTCACTCACTAACTGACTGAAATTGTTTATTATTTTATGATTAACTTAGCAAAACGGCACTTCTCGGTTGGGAGTGTCGTTTTGGTTTATGACGATAATTTCAAAAAGAGTGAAAATGAGTAAAATAAGCGGAAAAAATAAAAAAAATAATTGTCGATTATACTTTTTAGTTTTTATTGGTGGTACATGTGGAGCTTTCGTGCGCGCAGTAATTTCTTCTTATGCGCACACGATTCACCAAGTAGACGGACAATCATTTATATTTGGTCAGCTTACTTTAGGAACTTTTTTGTCGAATATGATTGCATGCTTTATTTTTGCTCTTGTTACTGCAATATCTGTTAAAGCTTTAACGCAAGAAAAGCAGACTTTGTATAAATATGCGCTAGGAACAGGCTTTTGTGGCGGATTGTCGACTATGTCTACTTTCGCGTTTGAAAGTGCAATGTCTTTTATGTCTCCACGCATGACGCTTGTTGTTTTGGGCATGCTTTTTTCGCTGCTTTTTGGCGTTTTTATGGCTTTTGTTGGTAATTGGGTTGGAACAGGAATTGCGAATTGCATGAACAAAAAGCAAAGTCGATCTGTTGCAGAAGCTAATACTAAGGTGATGAAGTGATGAATTCTTTATACGTTTTTATTATGTTTATTTTGCCTTGCTTTTTTGGCGGTTTAGGTGCTGTTTTAAGATGCGCAATGACTAAAAAAATTTCAGCTGCTCATAAAAGCGAAGTTCCAGTTGCAACGCTATTTATCAATTGCGTTGCTTCATTTGCTATAGGTGTTATGTCTAATGTTTTCATGGTTGCAGCTGCAATATGTGGAGTACGTTTTGCTTATTTGATGATTTTGGGATTTTTGGGTGGATTTTCCACGTTTTCTACTGCAATTTTTGAAGGTGTGGATCTTATTCAAAGAAAGCGCATAAAAGATGGAGTGTTCTTGCTTTTTGCAGAACTTATTGTTCCATTCTTTGCTGCTTCTGTTGGGTATATTGTTTCGCAAATATTGTTACTGTACGTAATTTAGTATTTAGAAGTTAAGTGTTGTGCGCAGAATCGAGTTGTAGTGAAGTTTAAGAATGCATTGAGCTTTTTGAGTAATAACTTAAAGCAAATATCAAAAACTTTTTGCCAGCTTCGTTGGAAAGTAATATTAGCTGGGATATTTGTCGGCGTTGTTTCTGGTTCATTAGTAGCTTCTTACAGGCTTGGTATTGAATACGGTACGGATTTTGCGCGTTGGATGTATTTACAAATCCGGCATAACGCATGGTGGATTTTGCCATGCTTAATTTTTGCTGTAATTGCAGGTTTAATTATTGGCTGGATGAGTCGTAAAGAAAGTATGGCTTCTGGAAGTGGTATTCCTCAAGTCGTGGGATATGTTAATCGCGGTTTGAATATGCGATGGCACACGATTCTGCCAGTGCGTTTTGTTGGCGGTTTACTTGGTTCTTTATTTGGATTGTCTCTTGGGCGTGAAGGTCCATCTATTCAAATAGGTGCATGTGGTGCTCAAATGTTGTCTCGAATTTTCCGTAAAGGTAGGCGTGACGATATTAAAGAGCATTATGTAGTAACTGCTGGAGCTGCAGCCGGTTTATCTGCTGCGTTTTCTGCGCCACTTTCTGGAGTTATGTTTGCTATGGAGGAGATTCAGCACGGCTTAACTTCAATTGTTCTTATAGGAGCTGCTGCAGCTGCTTTATGTGCTGATTTTGTTTCGCAAACTTGTTTCGGGTTGCGTCCAGTTCTTGATTTTGGTCAGATTCCAGATTTGCCAATGAACTTGCATATTTGGATTATTCCTCTTGGTATTTTTGCAGGTTTTGTAGGCTCGATAATGAATCGTTCGTTACTTGGTTTGCAAACATTATACGGATATTTGCCAAAGTGGATGCCTGTTGCTATTGCTTGCTTAATTGCAATACCAGTTGGCTTGTTCCTGCCTGAAGTTCTTGGTGGCGGATCTAATTTAGTGCGACTTTCTGAATATGGAAAAGCAAGTCTTGCAATGCTTTGTTTGCTATTTGTGGCAAAAATGTTGTTTACTTCTACGAGTTTTGGTTGTGGCGCTCCCGGTGGTATTTTTATGCCTATTCTTGCAGTAGGTGCGCTCGCAGGTGGTGTTGCTGCGCGCTGGATTACTAGCGTTTCAGCATTTGGCATTGATACAAAATTTGTATCTGTGTTTGCAGTTTGCGTTATGGCTGGTACGTTGTCTGCATCTGTAAAAGCTCCACTCACTTCGATTTTGCTTACTGTTGAAATGTCTGGAACTATGATTCATACGCTTCCAGTTGCAGCTTCTGCATTTATCGCATTGTTTATTTCGGATATTCTAAAAACTAAGCCAATTTATGGTGAGTTACTTGAACGCTATATGAAAGTTAATAAAGATTTAGTATTGCCATCTGTAAATTCTGTAAAATAG
>NZ_LWSR01000107.1:0-6031 GCF_001660745.1 Gardnerella sp. 26-12 | reverse complement strand
AGATGTGTATAAGAGACAGTTCTTAATCTGTAAATTAATTTGTAAAGTGATTTCATGAATATGCGCGATGAGATAGTATTTGCAATGAATCAAGCCTTGAATTTGGCTCGAGAGTCTGCTTCTGCAGGCGAAGTCCCAGTTGGAGCAGTTGTGCTTGATGGTAGCGGTAATATTATTGGCAAAGGCGCAAATATGCGAGAGCAGAGCGCTGATCCTTTGGCTCATGCTGAAGTGCTTGCTATGAAAGATGCTGCTACCTCGCGTAAATCTTGGAATCTATCTGACTGTACTCTGGTAGTAACTCTTGAACCTTGCCCTATGTGTGCTGGAGCTGTGCTGCAAACGCGCCTTAAACGCGTGATTTTCGGGGCGTGGGATGCCAAACTTGGTGCGTGTGGTTCTGTATGGGATATTTTGCGAGATCCTCATGTTGGCTCACGTCCGGAAGTCATTGGTTCAGTATGCGAATCTGAGTGTGCTCAACCCTTGCGAAACTTTTTTGCGCATCAACGTTAGATAAGTGTTGCATTATTTTTTAATGTTGCGTTTAATTCAAGATAACGCAGTGCATGAAAAGTAATTTTTAGCGTGTTCCCCTTGTGTTCATTCTAGCAAAATGTTATAGTTGCGGTAACGTTACCGCATGAGGTAAGTTGAAGAAACCGACAATTGTGGGAACGTTATCTCAATTGCGGATTCTATTCAGCGCTGATGAAGCTGCTCATTGAGAATAAGATTGCACAGAGGCTCTTATGCATGGTTGCATAGTGCTGTTTTTCTCCAACGAGAGGAGTATATAGAAAAACGTAGTATAAAACATGGAGTACAAGCTAAAATCAAAACATATCGATAACAGTGCAAAATTGTTAACACTGGTTGAGCATAAGAGATGAGCTGGAGGTGTCATGTCGTACATTACGATTCGCGATGTTGCGCAACGTGCTGGTATATCAGTATCAACTGTTTCTCGCGCATTGAATAATACGGGTCGTATATCGGCAAACACTAAGGCGAAAGTTGAGCGTGCAGTTGCGGAACTAGGTTATATACCAGATTCTCGCGCTCAGGCGATGCGGTCATCTCGTACTAAGACAGTGGGGCTACTTGTGCCAGATATACGCAATGCGTATTTTGCTGAGCTTGCGTATACTGTGCAAGACTCGTTGTTTGATGCCGGCTATTGTGCGTTTATTGGAACATCTTCTGAGAGTGCAGCTCGTCAAGATTCATTCATTACAAGTATTCTTTCTCAACGCATTGATGGTGCGATTATTGTGCCTCAAGGTGAGGAAACTGATGCTATGAGAATGTTGATGGAGCAGCATCTTCCACTTATGTTTATGGATCGACATGTGGAGTCTCGGACTGGCGATTTGACGCATGTGCCAGTTGTGGATTCGGATCCAGAGCAAGGTATTCGTGAAGCATTATTGGATGTTAAACAACATGGTTTTTGCTCAGTTGGCTACGTGTCGGGTCCAATTATCGCTTCACCGTCACTGCAAGAACGTGAACAAGTATTTCGTACAGTGGCTTCGGAGATATTTGGCGAAGAACATGTATTTGTAGAATCTACGGGATTTGAACAATCCTCATGCGCTAGCGTGTTGCATCGCATGATTAGCGTTGGTGTAAAAGCACTTATTGTCGGTTATTCGCCAGATGCGCTGCGAGTGATGGATGTAATGGCTCGTGAAGGATTAGTGATAGGCAGTGACATTTCACTTATCTCGTTTGATGATGTTGAAATATTCCGCTTAGCAACGCCGCGTATTTCTACTATTTCGCAACAAGTTCAGCGCATTGGTCGTACTAGTGCTGCACTTTTTTTGGATATGTTAGAACATAATGTTGATGTTCAATCGCAGCGAGTAGAAACTATGTATATTCCGCGTGAATCGTTAGGAAATGCGTAGCTGTAAGGCTGTTATTCTATAGCTTGACACTATTGTTATTGATTTTTGTACCGTGACTTTGTAAGCGTGTGCAGCAATCACCTGAGCGTACCGTTGTTGTTACGTTTTTGCATGCACATTGCGGCATAATTCTCATCCAAAGTACAAGCGTAATGTAGCGTAATTTATTGCATTTTCGTGGCAGCAGTGGTGCTGTAGCGAAGAAAGAGGTAAGACATGACGGAACTATCGCTAGTAGGAGTATCGAAAATATTCGGTAATTCTACGGTAGTTGACAATGTGTCTGTAACAGTAAAACCAGGTGAAGTGCATGTTCTCCTTGGTGAAAATGGTGCGGGCAAGTCAACAGTTATTAAGATGATGAGCGGCATTTATCAGCCAGATAAAGGTCATATTGAGATCAATGGTGAAACAGCGCGAATTCCTAATGTGGATACTGCTCGCAAATTGGGCATTGCTGTGATTCACCAAGAGTTAAATTTGGTGCCAGAACTTTCTATTATGGAAAATTTGTTCCTTGGTATGCTTCCTACGAAAGCTGGTTTTGTTAGTCGCGCGACGATGCGTGCTCGTGCGGAATCTGCATTGCAAGTTATCGGTTTAGATGAAGATGTCAATAAGCCAATGGGACAACTTGGTGTAGCTCGTCAACAGATGGTAGAAATAGCCAAAGCACTTATGCAGCATGCATCTATCCTTATTCTTGATGAACCAACAGCTGCTCTAACAAAACCAGAATGTGAACAGTTATTTAACATTATGGAAGATTTAAAATCCAAAAATGTTGGAATGGTGTTTATTTCTCATCATTTAGATGAAATTGCGCGTATTGGTGATGTTGTAACCGTACTTCGCGATGGCAAATATGTCGATACTGTTGATGCGCAAGTTCCTGAGAAGGAACTTGTAAAACTCATGGTAGGTCGTGATATTACAAATCAATTCCCTCATGGCAAACGTAGTCAAGGCAAAGAGCTGCTAAAAGTAGAAGGCTTAACGCGAAAAGGTACGTTAGAAAATGTATCCTTCAGCGTTCATGCTGGCGAAGTTGTGGGTCTTGCAGGTTTGGTAGGTGCTGGTCGTACCGAAGTTCTTCGTGCAATATTTGGTGCAGATAGTTATGATTCAGGTTCAATAACTGTTGATGGTAAATCTATTGCAAAAGCGAATATTGCAGGAAGCATCGCAGCTGGTCTTGGTTTAGTCCCAGAAGATCGTCGAGTACAAGGGTTGATTCTTGAAGCATCTGTTGCAGAAAATTTGGGAATTTCTACATTAGTTCCTACAGCACATGCAGGATTTGCGGATTTGAAAGGGCAGCGTACTCGCGAGGAAGAAACTGCAAAAAAATTGCGTATTCGTATGGCAAACATTGATCAACTCGCTGGTTCGCTATCTGGCGGTAATCAACAAAAAATCGTGTTCGGCAAATGGTCTATGGCGAACGTGAAAGTGCTATTGCTGGATGAGCCTACTCGTGGTGTTGATGTTGGTGCTCGTGTAGAAATTTACGAGTTGATTAACAGTATCGTAGAAAATGGAGGTGCTGTGCTGATGGCATCCTCAGATTTGCCTGAAGTGCTTGGCATGTCAGATCGCGTATTGGTGATGTCGAACGGCAGAATCAGCGGTGAATTAGCTGCAAGCGAGGCTACGCAGGAAAGTGTGATGGAACTTGCAGTGACTCACCTTAATACATCTGGTATTTGAGCATACAGGAATGAGTAAAACCTTACTGCTTTCAATATGAAACTGATACATGAGCCATATTGAAATCTTAAAAATTAAAGTTACCAATCAAACGTAAAACTTGCATACAACAATTTATTGCACACAGCAGTGCAGTGAGTTATAGCAAAATTTGTTAAAGGAGTATAAATTATGGCTGCTACGAGTAGTGCAAAATCTGAGCATTTGGGATACGGTGCAGTTGATAAAGGATTTTTGCCTGCAGCGAAAAAGTTTGCATCACGCAATGGCGCTCTTATCGGCTTGATTATCTTGTGTGCTGCGCTTTCGTGCGCCACGCCAGCATTTTTGACAAGTGTGAATATTCTCAATGTGGGTATTCAAGCTGCGACAGTTGCTATTTTGGCATTCGGTCAAACCTTTGTTATCGTGTCCGCTGGTATTGATTTGTCAGTAGGTGCGGTGGCTGCAATTTCTAGTATGTTGGTTGCGTATACAGGCGTTTCTATGGGTTTGCCACCAGTGTTAACTGTTGTTGTAGGCATAGTAACCGGTGCGCTTTTTGGTCTTATTTCAGGTGTTGCAAACGCTTTTCTTAAGTTACCGTCGTTTATTGCTACATTGGCAATGATGTCTGTTGCGCGTGGACTTACCCTTGTTGTTTCAGACGGTCGTCCTATTTCCACTTCTGGCATGGTGAATTTCTTTGGTGCCAAGATATTAGGTATTCCAATGCCAATTGTGATGATGATTATCATGGGTGTTATTGCTGCAGTAATACTGAACTTCACCACTACTGGTCGTTCTATGTATGCTGTTGGTGGAAATATGGAGGCTTCTCGCCTTTCTGGTATCAATATTCATAAAACGCAAATTATGGTGTTTGTTTTTTCCGGTATTTTCGCTGCCATCGCTGGTTTAGTTATTGCCGGTCGTTTACATTCCGCTCAGCCTCAGGCTGCCGCTGGCTATGAAATGGATGCTATTGCTTCTGTTGTTATCGGTGGTGCTTCGCTTTCGGGCGGTAAAGGTAAGATTTCTGGCACTTTCGTAGGAGCAATTTTGCTGGCTGTAATTCGTAATGGCTTGAATATTTTGAATGTTTCCTCCTTCTGGCAGCAAGTAGTTATTGGTTTGGTTATTGCCTTTGCTGTGAGCCTTGACACTTTGCGCCGCAAGGAAGATACGCACTGACAGCAAATTAATACTTTTTATAAACTTGATCTTCTCGTAGGAAGGAGGTGAATCTTGCAAATGTTGATTCGTAAGTGGCGAGTAATCAATATTTTCAGCAAGAATTGAGACGATTTGGAATATTATAACTGAACTTTATAACTCAAAACTACGTAACAATAAGGTAAAGAGATGGTGAAACATCAGCCTTATGTCACTGCAACATTGTGGATTTATCGAACTAAAACTTGCGGTAGCACAGGGCAATAATCAAAGGAGATATGATGAATTATCCAATTATGCGTCGAGGCGTAAAGATTGCTTGCGCGGTTGCAGCAGCATCTGCACTTATTGTCAGCATGAGTGCATGTGGTAGTACTAATGGTGGCGATAAAGTCGCATTGTTAGTTTCTACTTTGAACAATCCGTTCTTTGTGGATTTGCGTGATGGTGCCCAAGCTGAAGCAAAGAAACTTGGTGTTGATTTGCAAGTTTCCGACGCTCAGAATGATTCTGCAAAGCAGCAGGATCAAGCGCAGAATGCTCAATCACAAGGTGCAAAAGCTGTTATTATTAACCCTGTAGATTCTGATGCTGCTGGTCCTGCAGTTGCCCCGTTGCTAAGCGCGAACTTGCCTGTGATTTCTGTTGACCGTTCTGTAACTGGTGAAAAAGTTACTTCGCATATTGCTTCCGATAACGTTGCTGGTGGTGCTCAGGCTGCTGACACGCTAGCTAATAGTATGGGCGAAAAGGGTGAAGTTTTGGTTTTGCAAGGTATTCCTGGAGCGGCTTCTACTCGCGACCGTGGCAAAGGATTCAAAGATCGTATTAAGAAATATTCAAATATTAAAGTTGTAGCAGAACAAACTGCTAACTTTGACCGTGCTGAAGCATTAAATGTGGCTACTAATTTGTTGCAATCGCACCCGAATGCAACCGGCATTTACGCCGAAAATGACGAGATGGCATTAGGTGCCATTCAAGCATTAGGAGCTAAAGCTGGTAAAGAAATTAGAGTAGTCGGTTTCGATGGCACTGCTGACGGTATGAAAGCTATTAAGGCCGGCACAATGGCTGGAACAATTGCTCAGCAGCCAAAGGAACTTGGTCGTTCTGCCGTTGCTGCTGCTGTAAAAGCTATTAAGGGGCAAAGTGTTCCAAAGACTGAACCAATTACTGTGAAAACAGTGACAGTAAAGAATGTGGGTGATTTTGAGTAATACATATTTGCATAAAACTATGTAATTCTG
>NZ_LWSR01000106.1:0-6264 GCF_001660745.1 Gardnerella sp. 26-12 | reverse complement strand
TGAATAAGTTATTCATATGACACGCACGAATTGCTTGATGTGGATAAAAAAGATAAGTTATCCACATTTTAGGCGTGTCTACGTGGATATCACACAAATTTATCCACATAGTGGGGATAACATTGTGGATATCCTGCGGATAACTTTTTAAAATAATATTTTTATTTGCGATTTACGCATATTTGTGTTACTTCACTCGCAATTGCTTTTTGCATAAAATTTGTTAGCCTATTGCAATTTTCTTTTATGCAAGCGTGACAAAGTAGCAGTAGAATGAAGCATTATGACAAATCAAAAGTTGGACAACCAGAACAAAAAAGACGTATTACGCAATATTTGGCTACTAGCCGTACCAACTTTTGGACAGCTCATATCTGAGCCAGCATTTGTACTTATTGACACTGCTATTATTGGCCACATTGGCAAAAGTGCTCTAGCAGGTCTTTCTATTGGATCAACGGTACTTCTTACTACTACAGGTCTTTGCTTATTTTTGGCTTACAATACAACTTCACAGGTTGCGCGTCTTTTAGGCGCAGGTAAGCGTCGAGAAGGTTTTAGCATTGGCATGGATGGGTTGTGGCTTGCATTATTGCTTGGCATAATTCTTACAGTCATACTTATTTTTGCCGCTAAACCGTTATGCTACGCAATAGGCGCGCGTGGCTCTACGTTGCAAAATGCTATTGTGTACACACAAATGGTTATGCCTGGATTGCCTGCGATGCTACTCGTATATGCAGCAAATGGCATATTTCGCGGTCTTTGCAACGTGCGCATAACATTATTTGCTGCTGTAAGTGGAGCTGTTCTAAATACAATTCTCGATATAATCGCAGTATTTGGTCTCAACATGGGAATTGCTGGCTCTGGTATTGCAACAATGATTGCGCAATGGTATATGGGACTTGTTCTCACTATTCCTGCAATTATTTGGGCTACTCAAAGTGGTGCGCGTCTCAAACCGCATTTCCAGCATATTCTACATTCTGCTGGAACTGGTATGCCTTTGTTTGTTCGTACACTTGCATTGCGCGTGTGCATGGTAGCTACGGTTGTTACTGCGACTCATCTCGGTACCAATACTCTCGCTGCGTATCAGGTTGCTAATTCTTGCTGGAATTTTGTTATGAATATTTTAGATGCAATTGGTATTGCTGCGCAGACTATTGTTGCTGCAGCGCTAGGTGCAGGCTGTCGTAAGCGCGCAGGAATGATTACGCGTATTTGTGCTCAAGTGGGAGCTGTAAGCAGCGTAGGAGTCGGTTTATTCATGATTTTCGTGGGTTGGAGTTGCGCGCCACTATTTAGTCAGCATACAGATATTCAGTTTTTAATTTCTGTAGGTATGACAATATTAGGATTGTTCTTGCCTCTTGCTGGATGGATGTGGGCACTAGATGGCGTATTGATTGGCGCAGGTGATCATCGCTACTTGGCAAAAGCTTGCTCAGTAATGGCTGTCGTATATTTAACATTTTTGGCGCTCACAAGCGTTTTTGATGTCATCGTTGATGCTAATGACGTGATAAGAACTATTACTTTGTGGGTTGTTTTAAATGCTGTTTATATTGGGGGGCGTGCAATAGGCAATAGTTTGCGCATAAGAAATGATACGTGGATGGATTCTGCGCTAAAAATGTAGATAAAGTTTTGTGTTAATACATTTACGTTTTTCATAATACGTGCGCGCGTTTATACTCGTTTTTATGGCAGATAATGATATGTGGCAATCTACTAAAGGCAATGTTATCCGCGCAGGTAGCAATCATGGTGGCAATGGTGACGCCTCTGCATATGGTTCTGGCGTTGCAAATCGTGGTGCCGAAGTAGGTGCTACGTTGTTTGATCGTGTGCCTCCTCACGATGTTGATGCAGAAATGGCTGTGCTTGGCGGAATGCTCATGAGCAAAGATGCTATTGGCGAAGTGTCTCAATTACTTGAAACATCAGATTTTTATTTACCGCAGCACCAAACAATTTACGATGCTATTCTTACGCTTTTCGCTGGCTCACAGCCTGTTGACGTTGTGCTTGTAGCTAACGAATTAATGAAAGATGGAAATCTCGATAAAGTTGGCGGAGCTGACTATTTGCACAGCCTAGTAGCTTCTGTGCCAACAGCCGCAAACGCAATGTACTACGCAGATATTGTGCATCAAAATGCTGTTCTTCGTAACGTTATTACTGCTGGCACAAAAATTGCACAAATGGGCTATTCTGCTTCCGGGGCGCAAGCAGAAGATATTGTAAATCTTGCGCAATCAGAAGTGTATGAAATGAGTGCTGGCAAAGTGCGTCAAGATTACGTTGCTATTGGTCCAGTTTTGCAAAATACACTTGATCAGTTAGATAAAATGCAAAATCACGAACTTGAACAAGGTGTGCCGACTGGATTTAGAGATATTGACGAAGTTACGCAGGGTTTGCAGCCTGGTCAAATGATTGTTGTTGCTGGTCGTCCGGCTATGGGTAAGTCAACACTTGGCATTGATTTTGCTCGTTCGGCTGCACTGCACCACAATATGACGTCTATTGTATTCTCTCTAGAAATGAGCAAAGTGGAATTGGCTCAGCGCATTATTGCTGCAGAAACTAATATCCCACTCGCTGCTATGCGAAGAGCGGAAGATATTACTCCAGATCGTTGGAATACTCTTAATACTTTTTGGACAAAAATGCAAAACGCTCCGCTTTTTATTGATGACAGTCCAAATATGAGCTTGATGGAGATTCGCGCAAAATGCCGCCGTTTGAAGCAAACAAATGATTTGAAACTGGTAGTTATCGATTACCTTCAGCTGATGAGTTCCGGTAAGCGCGTGGAAAGTCGCCAGCAAGAAGTTTCGGAATTCTCGCGTGCGCTGAAGCTTCTTGCTAAAGAGCTTGAAGTGCCAGTTGTGGCTTTGAGCCAGCTTAATCGTGGACCGGAAATGCGAAACGACAAGAAACCACAGCTTTCAGATTTGCGCGAATCTGGTTCTATTGAGCAGGATGCTGACGTTGTGTTCCTAGTGCATCGCCCTGATTTTTACAATAAGGAAGATCGCCCAGGCGAAGCAGATATTATTATGGCAAAGCATCGTAACGGCCCTACTGACACGTTTAATCTTGCCTTCTTGGGTGCAACTTCCAAGTTCATGGATATGCCGCAAGACTACCAGCAATAAGGGGTGTGATTTAGTATGTCAAGCCGCGACCATGAATCGCATAAAAAGTTGCGCCAAAATTTGCATAAGCATTGGTACAGTTTTGCCATGCCTGCTGTAGGAAAGCTTGTTTGCGCTCTTTCTAGGGTGCTTCACCATGGTGGAAGCGCATTGCCTGGGAAAGTTATTGAGAGCCTCGATTCTGGCTTTTTAGCGCGCACTCTTGCCGCATTGCCGTACGGAATAGTGTTGATTTCTGGCACCAATGGCAAAACTACCACAACGCGTATGGTAACTTCTATGCTGCGCGACGCAGGACTTAACGTATTTACTAATCCAACCGGTTCAAACTTTACTAGAGGAGTAGTGGCAGCCCTTGCAAAAACAATGCCTGCTTTTGGCACAAAACTAAATGCGGATATTGCAGTTTTAGAGCTCGACGAAGCGTACGCAGTGCATTTTGTAAATCAAATCAAGCCTCGCTACTCTTTATTGCTAAACGTTATGCGAGATCAGCTTGACCGATTCGGCGAAATTGACACAACTGCAAAACTATTAAGCAACGTGGCTGAAGCAACCGAAGGAACGGTAGTGCTAAACCGTGAGGATCCACGTATTTGCGCGCTTGCAAAAGTTGTTCCTTCCGGGACTTGTGTGCGGTATTTTGGTTTGGATGACGCTGTAAAAAGCATGTTCCCGACGGATGATGATTTGCACAATAGTTCCGAAAAAAGCGAAAATTGCGAAGATGTTGCAGAAAGCAAGGCTAACAATCTTCCTAAAGCAGACGTTGTGCTTTCAAAAGTTGGAGACCATGAGGCTGAGTTTATACTTGATGGCAAGCGTAAAACCACATCTGTAAAACTCGACGGCGCTTACAATATTTTCAACGCTGCTGCTGCAGCAACAGTAGTTCGCGCTATCTTGGCGGACGCTGCAAAACAAAATTCTGCGCTGCAAAAATTCGACGACGACGCGCTTATGGAAGCGATTTCGCACGTAACTCCTGCTTTTGGTAGAGGCGAAGTAATTGAAGTTAATGGCGCTCCTGTTGAGCTTGTTTTAGTGAAGAATCCTATTGGTTTTAGGCTTGCAATCGCTTCGGATCATCCGCAAAATCACGATACTATGATTGCAATTTGTGACGAATATGCGGACGGTAGAGACATGAGCTGGCTGTGGGACGTTGATTTTGCAAGCTTTAGCGGCACTGGAGTTGAGTGCGTTTCTGGTACTCGCGCATGGGATATGGCTTTGCGGCTGCAATACGATAAGGTTGAGGCTCGCAATGTGAATACGGATTTGGAAGAAGATGCTAAAGCTTTTGTAAATGGCGATTTTAGTGGCAATACTAAAAATGCTAAACGCATATACTGCACGTATACTGCCATGCTTCGCGTACGCGCTGCTTTAGCGCAACTCGCGGAAGTTAAAGACGTTGGAGTTGGGAAGTAATTGTCATGAATGGTTCCAGTGATATTAGTAAAGCAAATGCTACTTTTGAAGCCGAAAATCGCGTGCTACATATTGTGTCGCTATATCCAAAAGACATGAATATTTACGGCGACTACGGCAATGTGCTTACGATTATGCGCCGAGCGGAATTGTACGGTTACAAGCCAGTGCTTCACGAGTACAACGTTGGTGATTTATGGCCAGAGCGCGTGGATATGATTCTTGGCGGCGGTGGTCAAGATCATGGGCAAAGCAGAGTTACTGAAGATTTATTTGCACGCGCAGACGCGATTCGTGAGCTTGCAAAAGATGGCGTTCCAATGCTTATGATTTGTGGACTTTACCAGCTTTTTGGAGAGTATTTTGAAACCGTTGAGGGTCAAAAGCTTAAAGGAATTGGAATACTTGGCGAGCATACGGTTGGTCAAGATGTGCGCATGATTGGAAATCTTGTGGAACATAGCGACGATTTTGGCGATATTGTGGGCTACGAGAACCATTCTGGGCGCACAAGCTTGGAAGATGGCACGCAGCCGCTTGGCTCGGTTGATAGTGAAAATTGCGGTAACAATGGCAAAGATCACACGGAAGGAGCGCGCAAATACAATGTTATTGGAACGTATATGCACGGCTCAGTTTTGCCGAAAAATCCGCGTCTGGCTGACTTTTTAATTCGTACTGCTGCACAAAATCGTTACGGCGAATTTTCGCCAAGGCAAACTGATGCTCAACGCGCGGAGCTTGCGAAACTAGACGAATTAGCAGAGCGCGCTCGCGAAGTGGCCGTAACACGTCCGCGGTAAGAGATTTATCTGCGCTAAAATTTGTCAACTCTAAACACAAAAGCCTGCTGAAAATCGCAAAGTATTGCAAATCAGCAGGCTTTTTGTAGTTTTAGAATTTTAGTTTTTGATTCTAGTTTTCGCTTGATTTGGTGAGTGCATTAATCAATCAAACCATACAAGCGGTCGCCAGCGTCGCCAAGACCTGGAACGATATAAGCTTTGTCGTTCAAATGCTCGTCAACAGCGCAAACAACAACCTTAAAATCGATGGAAGGATCAAGTTCCTTCTCCAAGCGCTCTAAGCCTTCTGGGGCTGCCAAAATGTTAATAGCAGTAACATCCTTAGCGCCGCGCTCAGCCAAATAATGCGTAGCGGCAATAAGAGTGCCACCAGTGGCAAGCATTGGGTCAAGAAGGAAGCATTGACGACCGGTCAAATCTTCTGGCAAACGGTTGGCATAAGTGACAATGTCGAGCGTCTGCTCGTCGCGCTTCATGCCAAGGAATCCAACCTCAGCGGTTGGAAGAAGGCGAGTCATGCCATCGAGCATGCCAAGACCAGCGCGCAAAACCGGCACAACCATTGGGCGTGGGCGGTTCAAATGCTTGCCAGTCATCTTGCAAATAGGAGTTTCAATCTCGCGATCGCTAACTTCCAAATTACGGGTTGCTTCGTATGCTTCGAGGGTTACCAATTCGGAAACCAACTCGCGGAAAATATTAGAAGGTGTATTCTTATCACGCAAAACGGTGAGCTTGTGGTCCACCAGCGGATGATGTAAAACATGAAGATCCATACCTTCTAGGGTAATGCAAGCATGGCATGTTAAGCTATCGGCGTGCCGTTATTTTTGCGCAAAATATAAACAAATGTG
>NZ_LWSR01000105.1:0-6249 GCF_001660745.1 Gardnerella sp. 26-12 | reverse complement strand
GTTTAAATATTGCGCGCTAATAGGTTTTATCCACAGCGCGCAATTTTTCTTGCTCTTGCATTTTTTATATTTCAAAATGCAGGTATGAGCATAAATTTTTCTTTATTTAAATCTCAAAATAACGCAAAAAATAGTGCGTTATTGCAGCGAAGGCAACGCGCTTTCGTGCGGAAAATCATTATTGTGCTATGTGCTGGAATGATGGCTTTACTCGTTGTGTCAACTATTATTGACTCACAAGAAACTCAAGTTATAGCAGTAGCTAAACACAATATTCAGAAAGGTTCACGCGTTAGCGTAAACGATATTGCATACGTTCGAGTGCCTAAACATAAAGTATTTAATCAAGCGCTATCTAATAATATAAGCGCGAATGCTTCTATTATTGCAACATGCGAAATACGTAAAGGCATGCCAATTTTGCAAACACTATTGAGTAAAATTCCGCGCATTCCAGAAGGATTCACTTCTATTACCATTCATTTAGCTAGTGCAGATCACACACTGCTTCCTGGCGAAAAAATTGATCTAGCTTTTAGCAAGCCGGTACAAGATGAAGAAATTTCTAACTCTAAAAATGCAGAAAGTCACAACAACGAAAAATCTAAAAGCAGCACTATAGAAAATAACGATAAAAACAAAAACCAGGATATTGAAGAAAACAATATTGCAGAAATTGACGAACGCTATGTTAGCGTAGTTCATAATGTTACGGTAATGCAAATAACTCAAAGCACCCAAGTTTCACAAAATCAGCAAAATACTACCACTCTTGCTATGCCTGCTGCAGATGCGTTGCGATTATTACAAGCTCAGTCTGCAAACCCCTCTTTGGCAATTGTTGCCATGAAATTGTCACAATGAGATTGCCGTCATGGAATACGTACACGATTAGTAGAAATCAGCGGTAATTATTAGCAATTAGCGATAATGACCAGTCAGCAACAAGCAGCAACAAGAATAAATCATTCTGCTACTTCTCGCGTATTTCAAGCTCAACTAATACGCTCGGAAAACACCGCCCAGTGAGGCGGCAATTCGCTTAAAATACGATTATCGTCGTCTTGATTACGCTGTTGCAAAGTAAGCTCGTCAGAAGGCTCGAGTTTAACGCCATCTGCATCAAAAAGCTCCGAGCCTTCACGAACAACCCTAACTGACCTGCGGGGAGATCTTCTATTGGGATCGTATTTACTCATTCGTTGTCACCATACAATTCCCCGAGACGAGAAACAACACGGTCAACCTCTTTTTCAGGATTGACAAAAGCTCCAACGCTCCACACTGTCATAACTGACCAGCCCAAGGATTCCAAATCCTGAATAATCATGCGATGACGTTCACGAGTTGATTGCACGCTCATAAATTGCGCATCATCCGTAAGCACAGCAACAGCAAATGACTTGTCCGCAAGTCCAACTACTAGAGGAATTCTAACGCCATTATCGAAGCCATAGTTGACTGCAACTTTTAATCCACGCGAGCGAATACGCTCAGCTAAATCAGTAAATAGCACATTTCTTTGTGCAGCTTCTGCAGCAATTTGCGCTTCAACATCGTTGGCATCTTCTGGACGAAGCGGCTTATCACTTAACTTCTCAGCCCATTGCAAAAGGTTCTTCAAAAGCTTTGGACCATCTTGGTGCAAACGCTCATCTTCCATATCTTTAGATGTAAACGCACTAACAATATCTAGATGACGACGAGCTAGAGCCAAAGCGTCAAGAAGCATACTGCTTCCACCTTCTTCTTCAAGCAATCCAAACTGCTGAAGAAGTCTGCCATGAGATGTTTTTGCATAGCAAAGCGACATAATTACATCTGTTGCTATTGCTCCAGAAGCTTCATTAACGCCCAAAAGTCTCACATGTCGCAAGAATCTAGCCATGTTTTCGTCTTTAATAGACAAAGACTTCAACTCTGCTCCTAAACGACTGCGGAACACGTTTGTCAACGTAACTACGACAAGCACATAGCTTGAAGGAACAACCGTAAACGTATTCGCACGCTGACGAATAAGCTCAACTACTTCATCAATTTCACGCTGGCTGCTTTCAATAAGCCCAGAAGACATTACTGGAACTCCAGTTGCTTCAATTTGATGCAAACGAACTTTACCTTGCAAACGCTCAACAGGAACGTCGTGACGCAACTTTCCGTAACCATGTTCTTCCAAGAATCGCGCTAAACGAAGCGAGCGCCTTGTTGCTCTAGAAACTACTGTTACAGATGGTAGTAATGAAATAAGCGAACGCAAACTTTCAGAACTTACTGTTTGCTTATGCGCTAAAACTACTACTTGACGAGCACGAGACAAAATAGATAGCAACTCAATATTTGATATATGAGATGCCGAATCAATTATTACAGTATCTGCAATAGGTCTCAACGGAGTCATCATAGTAAGAGTAGATGGCATAGCTACAAGTATTGGTTTCGCAGCCAACACAAGTTCCGCATAATTGCGCAATAATTTATTAAAAGTAATTCCAGAACGGTTTCCTGCAAGCATAGTATGTAACTGATTAGCTTCTTGCGTGTGCGAGAACAATAAATCGCACAAATGCCTCATAGCTTCTTGCTGAACCATTGGACCGATTGAACGCACATGTTCTGTATCAACTTGCACGAATCGATCAGAGACATCTTGCATTGCGGAGCCATCTTGGTGAGAAATAATTGCAGAAGAATTAACGATATCTTCAAAAACAGTAGTCCACCAAGCCAATTGCAACTCACCGTCAATTGCATTACCTGTAACGTTGCGACGACGCAAATCGCTAACTAAATCAGATAAGCCCGCTTTGCTGAACTCACGCTCCAAATTGCAACGACCAGGGAGAGTATCTAGAGATGCTCTGTCGTCATGCAAATCTTGCAAACGAGCTTCAAGCTGCGCAAATTCAATATTTTCAAGATCCGCGCCCTTAAGAGTTGTTGCTAACACTGCATCAAGAGCAACTAAATGCCTTGCTAATAATTCTTGAGTATTTACAATATCATCCAATTTTGGCGGCAAAACAGGCCATCCGCCATGAGGCACGAAAGTACGCCACTGAGCTGCTTGCTGCGCAACAATCTTTAATGCCTCATGCAAATCATCGACTTTAGCTCCAACTCTTAGCAAGCTGCGCGCTTCTCGAACATGATGTCTACGTTCCCAGAAGCCCATAATTGTGCCTTCGGCTTTACGCTGAACTTTCGGCTTACTCGCTTCAATCATTGCATCTAAATCGCGCTCAAAAATTTCAGGCTGGAATACGTCAAGTACACGTCGCAAATTTTTGAGAACTGTAACTTGACGACTCCACTCACGAGCTGTTGTTGGCACAGGGAAACCACAGCTTTGCACAGTGCTTTTAACTTGTTCTCGAGTTGCTGGAAGAAGCTTAAGAAGCACGTCTACAACACGCTGATATACAGATATAGCTTCATTTTCGTCAAATATCGACGCGCCAAACCAAGGAGTATCTTCAGGATTTATCCTAAACTCTCCAAGCTCATCGGCTTGGTGGAATTTTTTCGACCACTCTTCAATATGACCGGTCATGGCGTGCGCTGCAGAAACATCTAAACGCACATGCGTAGACGGATGGGTTGGAAACATTGCAATTGCTGCAAGATTCTGGATTGTTTGATATGCAGATACTCCCCAAGTTTCGTTGATACCATGAAGATCGCCTAAATAACGAGTAAGGCGAGAACGCACTCCAACCAACTCATCTGCAACCTGCTCAAATCGTGAAGTCGCAATACTATGTCTAGCACCAACTGCTGCAATCAACTGCGCATCGACATGCTTAGCAATATGACCATCCGCAACGTCTAATGCTAATGAGGAAATTTCATGCGTATTCAACGTGTAACGGAAACGCCTCTGCTGCTCAACAACATTAGGCACATACAACACAGAATGTCCTGCAATCACAGAACGAGAAGCAATCGCAGCAGCAATCGCAGCTGAATCTGAGCCCGAATCAATATCCACGAACAGAGAATTTCCAGAAGCAACAAGCTCCGCTGCATAACGCACAACGTTATCTACTTCACCAACTTCGCATTCGCTATGAGGATCTGCGTCGAAAGGACTATATTCTAGCTTATTTGCAGACTGAAGCTTATGAATAGCTCGATCATCGCCAGCCATAGCGTCAATCATCGCATTTCCAACATTGCCAGATTGCAAAGCGTCAATAATTTGTTCACTTTCTGCTACAAAACGCGAACCAGCATCTGTAAAGCAGCCAAGTATAATATCGCGCTCAATATCAAAATCTGTAAAAGCTGAGCGAGCTTGCTTACAAATAGCATCAAACACTACAGAAGTTTCTGGCGTTCCACTTTCATATTGAGATCCGTCGAATAAAACATCTTCCCTAAGTTGAACACCACGCTCACTTAAACGCGACACAAGCGAATTGTTCAGCCCAACACTTCCAGAGAAATAAATAGTGGCGGAGGTCTCATCTTGATTAGTGTCACGAACAACTTTCACAGGATACGTAAGAACAGGCACATGGTTGCCATTCCACGATGCAACACCAACTATTAAAGAAAGTTCGGAAACGCCACTTTCGTGTGCTTTTGCGTCTCTATCTTCAAAAACTCGATCTAGCCTTCGCCCAGCAGCCCGCAACATTCCAGCGTCTCGGAATAAAGATTTTAATGTTACTTTTCCGCTTGCAAAAAGTTGCGCAATTCCGGAAGGATGAGCATGCGTCAACTCTAATTGTGCAGCAAGTTGCGTTATATCTTCTAGTGGAGAAGGAGATAGCTGAGCCTGATATTGCTGCTTCCACCCAACTATATGTTGTAAAGCGTTAGTACGAGCGCTGTTGGTATTGTTAGAGCCAGATTTTTCTAAAGAATCACCTTCTGACGTAGTATTTTCAACTACTGTATCAGTAAAAACTTGCTCTGACGAATCCTGCTCCACGTTGTTTGTATCACTCATATTCCCACCCTACTACTTGCTTACTGTTCAATAGCTTTGCGATATGCACTATAACCGCTGTTTCTAGCTAGTGCAGCATCTACTTCAGAATTACCTTGAGCTGCGAGCCACGCGTATAAGTCATCATATAACCCAGTGTTTGCAGCCAAGAACGGAAGCAACTGCGAATATTGCGCCATCTCAAATTGCTTTGAAAAATCACTACTTTCTTCAGCTTCTTTTGACGTAAATCCGCCGGCTTCCACTACATTTTCTTGAGAGTCAAATTCGCCTTTTGATACTTTTTCAAATACGGAGCCTGGCTCAAATGCAGGTGTGTACTCCGCATCAGAATTGTTAATATCGAGATTATTAGAGTCGAGATTTGTAGTACCGAGATTCGTAGAGCCAAAACTGTTAATATCGAGATTATTAGAACCTGTATTTGCACCATTAAAAGCTGAAGTATTGGCAATATTTTCAGCAAAAGTTTCAGTTGAATTTAATGGAGATACTAGAAATTCTTGAGAACTTTCGTTTTGCAATATATTTGTTTCCGGATTAACTGGCGTAACCGGAGAAGCTTGAGCAACTGAATCAGCTTGATCAACTGCAGAAACCGAAGAAATCACAGAATCTTGTTGTGAAGGTTCTTCTTTAGTTGAACTTTCTTGCTGAATCGCTTGCGCATCTGCAAATAAATTACGCGGCTCTACAGGAACCTCCTGCTGTTCTCGCATAACAGGCAAAGTTACATCATGATTGATTGGAGCAACATCTGTTTGCGAATCATCATTGAGCTGAGTATGATTCTGCATGCCTTGTTTCCAAGACAATCCAGGATGCGAAACTGATTGAGCATGGAAAACACCTGTTGGCTCACCAGCGCGCAAATCAAGAATTTGATCTACTGATAAATCTGAAGCTGCAGGCTCATCATGCGATTCATCTGTAGCATAAGAGAACAGATTACGCACTGCGTTATCTTTTTCAACTTCAGCAGATTCTTCTTCTACACGCACAAAATCAACAGGAACATCACCGAATTGCATGCGCATTAAGTTATCTGGAAGCTGAAAATCAACATCAGGCTCTAGACGCAGCAAATCACCATTTGCGCTGACTAAATATGTACCGTTAGTTGAATGCAAATCTCGTATTGTTGCCACGCCTCGCATGTCTACAATTAGCAGCGCATGCCTCTTTGACATAGAACGTTTATTATCCACTATGTCGACGCGCGCGAAACCATCTTCACGCAACGGGCGTATAGGCTTTCGACCAATCTCTACAGACTCTGTCTCTTATACACATCT
>NZ_LWSR01000104.1:0-6315 GCF_001660745.1 Gardnerella sp. 26-12 | reverse complement strand
ATTTTATATAGTATTTTTGCGTAGAACATAAAAAAGTAGGTATGTGTGTTAAAAGTAGGTGCGTATGATTGCAGGAATAGGGCACGACTTGGTAAACGTTGCGCAGTTTGCTGAGCAGATGCAGGATGGCAATGGTTGGCGTGCGCTGTTTTCTGTGCGAGAGCTTCGACAATGTGATCTTCGTGCGCAAGTGAAGAATGATGAGAGAGCTTTACATATTGCAGCACGCTGGGCTGGCAAAGAAGCTGTGATTAAAGCGTGGTCCGAGGCGTTATGCACAATAAATAACCCTTATCCATATACTCTGGATAACATGCCGTGGGCGAGTATTGAGATTCTTAACGATTCCCATGGTTGCCCACGCATTATTCTCAGCTCAGATGTGCATTCGCAACTTGTAAAATCGCTTTTCAGTGCGTCCAGCGAGTGTGTAGATAGTAGTGAGCACATAGATAATATTCGTTGGCATATTTCGCTTAGTCATGACGGATTATTAGACGATAATTCAGCTTTTGCATCAGCTGTTGTAATGCTTGAAGTCTTATAAGAAAAGCTACATTATAAGAAAAATATGTTTTGTGCACTTGTGTCGATGTCACAAGCATCTGTATACTTGAACGAGTCGATATTTGTGCGTGAATATTTCGTGCAAATATGGTGCGTAATTGCGGACGTAGCTCAATGGTAGAGTCTCAGTCTTCCAAACTGATTACGCGGGTCCGATTCCCGTCGTCCGCTCCATTTTTTATTTTTGCTTTACGTTTTGCAATTTTCTTTTTAATGGTTTATTTATTTCAGTTTTTTGTGAAAATCACATGTTTTGCATATTATTTTCACATTTTCATTGAATTTATGCTTGTTATTAGGTGCTATTGCTATGGTAATAGCGGAGAAGCACGTAAAAAACATGTCTGGAGGACTCGTGGGACAGATTATCGTACGTGTATTAGCTGGATTAGTGTCGGCTGCTACTGCTTTCACTATGAATGTCGTTGCGCCGCAAAAATCTTCATCGATTGAACATGTGCATGCAAATGTGCGTGCTAATGTGTATACCAATGTGCATACTAAAAGTGTTGTTAAACCTATTATTCAATCACATTCTGGCACTGTGTATCAAAGCTCGTTTATTGATAATGAGTATGGTGCGCATTGGAGTGATGCTGATGGCACTACGGCTTTTATTGATGGAAATGATGATGTGTTCGTTCATAACGCTAAGGCGGTTATTGATGTTTCTGAGCATCAAAAAGAAATTGATTGGGATGCTGTAAAAGCTTCTGGAGTAGATGGTGCGATTATTCGTATTAGCTATGGCTGGGATAATGGATATGACAAGCAAGCTTTGCGCAATATTAGCGAATGCAAGCGTCTTGGTATTCCATTCGGCATTTACATGTATTCCTATGCTGAAAAAGCTGAAGATGGTGCTGCTGAAGGTGCCGACATTGTAAATCTTTTGAAGGGTGCTGGAGTAAGTCCTCAAGATTTAACGTATCCTGTTTATTACGATTTGGAAAAGTGGAGCTGGAGTGGTCATAAACCACCAACATCACCATACGTTTACCAGGATATTGTTGCTTCCTGGTGGAATCAGTTAGTTTCTGCAGGCTACCATAAGCTCGGCGTTTACTCTTATGCAAATTATTTGAGAGGACCATTAAATTCTCAGTATATTCACGAGCGTACAAGCTGGGTTGCTAGCTACGGTTCTCGTGTAGGCTTCCCTATTTCTACAGCATTGCGCGGATGGCAGTACACTTCCGACGGCAGCGTTGACGGAATTGATGGTCGCGTCGATTTGAACGCATTCGGCATGGCTGATGGCAGTGAAATCAATGGTGTTTCTGAGTTTGGTAGCACTATTACTAAGCCTAATTCTTCTAAGCCTTCTGGAGAAACGCGCAACTATGGTAGCTGGACTGTAAAGAGTTCTGGTCGTCGTGAAGTATGGACTAATGGAGACAAGAAGTTTGTGCTCCAGTACGAGCTTCGCGATTCATATTATGCTCATGGCGGTCCTGGTCGCCTTGGCGCTCCTGTTGCGCAAGAGGAGAATTTGGGTGCTGGCTGGTGGCGTCAGCGTTGCCAGAATGGTGATGTGTTTACGCAGGGTCGAGATAAGAAGTACGTGATTCAGTACGAATTGCGCGACTCCTACTATAAGCACGGCGGATTCACTCGTCTAGGCGCTCCTATTTCCGACGAGGAAAACTTGGGCGCAGGCTGGTGGCGTCAGCGTTGCCAGCACGGCGATGTGTTTACGCAAGGCCGAGATAAGAAGTACGTAATCCAGTACGAATTGCGCGACTCCTACTATAAGCACGGAAGCTATTCGCGACTTGGCTCGCCTATTTCCGACGAGGAAAACATGGGTGGTGGCTGGTGGCGTCAGCGTTGCCAGAATGGTGATGTTTGGACGCATGGTAGAGACATTAAGTACGTGATTCAGTTTGAGTTACGCGACTCTTACCAAGGACATCGTGGTGCTGGTTGGCTTGGTGCTCCTGTTGCTGATGAGGAGAATATGGGTGGTGGCTGGTGGCGTCAGCGTTGCCAGAATGGTGATGTTTGGACGCATGGTAGGGATAAGAAGTTTGTTATCATGTTTGCTCTTCGTGATTCTTACTATAGGCATCGTGGTGCTGGTTGGCTTGGTGCTCCTGTTGCTGATGAGGAGAATATGGGTGGTGGCTGGTGGCGTCAGCGTTGCCAGAATGGTGATGTTTGGACGCATGGCACAGATAAGAAGTTCGTTATCATGTTCAATCTTCGCAAGGATTATTATGCGCGCGGTGACTTTAAGAAGGTCGGCGCGCCTATTGAAGATGAACACAATGATGGCAATGGCTTATGGCATCAAAAGTGCCAGAATGTTGTGTTAGAAGCCCACTGATAGCATTTGGCTCCATGCAATAAAAGCATCTGGATTTGTGTATTGTATTTCATTCGCAGCTTCTGTGTGATTTGCAAATACAAGCAAGAATCCTAATACTATCGTTAATGTAGTGCATGCAACGATTAGAGTTTGAGTAGACATTTGGTTCCTATTCAATTCGATATTGTTGCATGCATTTTCTTTATCTAATTGCAACTGCGCATCTTGATTAGCTGAGCAATTTCTTCTAGCAAAACCAATAGATGCAATAATCATAAGAATTATTATTGAATCGCAATAATAACGGTAAAGGCTGCCGCCTAAGCAGTAGTTTACGTAGATTAACATAATCGAGAATGTTATTCCGCTTAAGCACATTATGTATTCGATTTTTTGCATGTACTTGCGTCTTATTAAGAAAATGCCCCAAATAAGTGGTATTGATAGCAGACCAAATGTCATGTGATTAAAGAAACTATTTCCATAATCCGAAATGTTTGAGCTGGTTATTGTAATATACGGGAATTCCGTATCTATGCTTGGTGGCTTTATAAAGAAGTTTATTAACAAGTCTTTGATTTTTAGAGGGTCAAATGCTATACGATTAAATCGCAAGTCAAAATTTGTTAATTGTTCTTCATTACCAAAGTTAAAGAATGAACCAAAACGCAAGTAGTTATATACTAAGATTCCGGCAAACCCAGCTATTGCAGGAGTTAGGAAGCTTAAAGCTGCAGATACTTTATTTACTACGCTTCTGGAGTTGTTAAGCAGTAAAGCAATAAACAGTGGAGCTATAAACGCAACTGTGGAAATGCAGGAATTTGGTCTACAACCGCATTGCAAAGCTAAGCTTAATCCAGCTAAAGCAAATAATGCGTACTGAGTAAATTTAGTCTTAAGCCTTACGGCTTTCAGTGATGCGTAAACAAATAATGTTCCGAAAAATATAGCGCTTACCATAGGAATGTAGTAAATCGATGCAGATGCTTGCAGATAAAAAACAAGGCATCCAAATGGTAAGGCTGCTCCTATAAGCAGCATTGAGCAGTAGTTTATTCGTATTTCAAAGAATGTTATTATTTCTTTCCACAATGCAAATAATGCTGGTATTGTAATTGCTGCAAATAATGTTGTGACCATTATTGCGCTCGGCATCCAAGCTGGGAACAAAGCGTTAAACGGCAAATAAGTTAAAATAAACGGTACTATTCCAAAGTAGCAATAATATTTGCCATTATGCAGCACAACATCCCATATTGCAGGAGTTCCCTCGCGCACTAATTGCATTCTTTTGCCAATGCTAAATGGGTTTGTTGAATGCAATAAGCCATTTGGTGGGTCTTGTAGCAAAGATAGCGATCCTTGTTTCCAGGCTTTTAACTGCTCTGTATATGGGTTTCCGTCTATAAAATCGTATTTATCGTAGGAGAGTGGAACGCGTATTCGATTATAAGTGTTTAATCGGAGCCAAATATACAGTGAGAATCCGGTTACTATTGCGCACAAAGCCCAAAAAATTATGGTTTGAGCTCGATCTCCTTGAGTATAGGCTATTTTGTGCCATTTTTTCTTACGTATAGTTATAATCGCGGATCCAAAAACGAATAATATAGCCCATTTTCCATAGTTTATGTGCAACTTGTATTTTGGATTAATTGTTATATTTTTAACAACGATTCCGTTTGGCGTTTCGTTAAAGTGTAATTTTATTTTGTTTAGTTTTCCGTGACTTTCTAAACGTACTTTAGTCGTATTAAATTTTCCTGTTGTTATTTTAAATTGGCTAGCTAAAGCGTATCCAGGAGCTACACCAAAGTCTTCTAATTCTACGCTTCCAGTTACGTAATAAACTGGTTTTGTTTGTTGTAGCGAAATCTCTAATGTTTTGCTGTACGTGTTTAAGTTTGTGAATTCTACATCTGCGCCATTTTTAGATATATGTACGCCGTCATTTTTGTATTTTGCATATATTTCATCACGGCTTGCGTTTGTAGAGTCTTCTGCTTGTTCAGCTTTTACTTCTTTTACTGTGCTTAAATTTATGCTTTGTGTTTTAAATCCTAATTCGGATGCTTGAAATAAGTTACTAAAAAACATTAGTGTTATTAGTCCGCTTATAACAAAGCACACTATATATGGCAAATAAGTTTTTAGTTTAAGATTGTTTTTTATGACGGCTCGCACAGGTTACTACTTTCTATTTCTTTTTATGTAATCAAAAAGGTTTACTTGTTCTATAAAACGTTTGCGCTCATTTTTGGCTAAAATCTCAAGAATAATTCCGGAAATAAAGAATAGTAATCCTGTAATAATTAGCATTACAGCACCAATTAGAGTAGGGAAGCGTGTTACTAGGTGTGTGCGCCAAAATTCTATGAATGGAAGCATGCATGCTCCTACTCCGCACAGTGTTATTATTACGCCAAGTGTTCCAAAGAAAGGCATTGGTTTGTATTCGCGAATCATGTGAAAAATGGTTGAAAGCACTCGAATACCGTCGCCAACGGTGTCTAGCTTGCTAACTGATCCTTCTGGGCGGTCACGATACTGAATTGGCATTTCGTACAGTTTTATATTGTTGTTGAGTGAATGAATAGTCATTTCTGTTTCAACTTCAAATCCGCGCGAAAGTACAGGATAAGTCTTTACGAATGAAAAAGAAAAAGCGCGGTAGCCTGTCATAATGTCAGTTACTTTTGCGTGGAAAAGCGTGTTGATTGCGCCGCGCACTAGGCGATTTCCAAAATTGTGGAATGGTCGCTTGTTTTCTTGAAAATATGTTGAGCTTAAGCGGTCTCCAATAACCATATCGTAGCCTTCAACGATTTTTGCAACCATTTTTGGAGCAGCTTCTGCTGGGTAGGTGTCGTCGCCGTCTGCCATTACGTATACGTCTGCGTCTATATCTTGGAACATTGCGCGAATTACATTGCCTTTGCCTTGTCTTGGTTCTTTGCGAACCACAGCACCTGCTTCTTTGGCTATTTTTGCAGTATTGTCTGTTGAGTTGTTGTCGTACACGTATATTGTTGCTTCTGGAAGTGCCGCCTTAAAGTCTTTAACAACTTTTTCAATGGTGATTGCCTCGTTATAGCACGGCAGCAGCACTGCGACAGAAGTCATAATATATCCCTTCATAATGGCGAATGGTGCGCATGGAATGAGCAGTAATGTTCTTATACTATGTGCATGTCACTGTTATCTTACCTATTGTTGTGGATTGTAGTGCAACAATCTATTTGCGTTTATGTGGCAGTGTGTAGTACTGTGCGTAGTACTTGCGCATATAGTCTGCTATACTGCGTGGCAAGTGTTATGTAATTTTTTCAAGTTATGTAATGAATGTGAATATTAAGAATAGTTATGGTGGCATGCAATACGTATAAAAGTGTATGCTGCAAACAGTGTCAAATGTTCAAAATAAACTAATAATA
>NZ_LWSR01000103.1:0-6579 GCF_001660745.1 Gardnerella sp. 26-12 | reverse complement strand
GAATTATTATAAAATGCGTGTATGTATTCAAGGCTGAATACGTTATGAAGCAGATTGAAAATGGAGATACGAATATGTTCGCAAAGGAAGGATTTGCAATAGTTGCACGTTCTACTATTGCTTATGCTATGCCAATGTCAGCTTATGCTCAGATGAGTGGTTCTGTAGTTGGAATAGACAGAGAAAATATACGAAGTTGTAGGTAAGTAGTCTAGTTATTAAGTGGTGAGATATGCAAGAATCATATACGTGCTCAGATGTGCAACTTGTTAATGTGAATTTTTCGTATGGGAAAAAACAAATTTTGCATAATCTTTCTATAGATTTATCTTTTGGCATATGTGGTCTTTTGGGGCCAAATGGTGCTGGGAAAACTACTCTGCTTAACGTTATAGCGACGATTTATGCTCCCTCTAGTGGGAAACTTTTTGTTCATGGCTTTGACGTAACTGATCGTGCGGAAAGGGCTAAAGCTCGGTCAAATATTGGTTATTTGCCACAATCATTTGAACTTATGAATGCATCGAGTGTGTTAAAAAATGTTCAATATGCCGCATGGGCGCGAGGTCTATCGTGGAGTGCTGCGTATCAAGCTGCTTGGAATGCTCTCAAACAGGTTGGCTTGGAAAAACAAGCACATCGCATAGTTGCAAAAATATCAGGAGGTCAGCGTCAGCGTGCTGGTATTGCTTGTGTGATTGCTAGTCAGCCTGCAGTACTAATACTTGATGAGCCTACTGTTGGTTTAGATCCTGAGCAGCGTATTGATATTCGTAATTTTCTTAAGTCTTATTCGCAAAAGCATACTGTTATTGTCAGTACACATTTAGTAGAAGATTTAGCAGTAATTGCGGATCGGGTTATAGTTCTTAATGAAGGAATTATATTGCTTGATGGGAAAATGGATAATCTTCTTCAGTATGCTAATCGTGAAGATCTTATGGTAACTCCATGGGAATCAGGGTATAGGCATTTGCTATCTAAATTTCATAAAAGTGAGTAGTAGCAGTAACTGGATATGTATAGTTTCTTATTTTGTTAATGTGGTAGTGAGTAGGGATGTGATTAAATATGCGTCAATATTCTAACTTTTTAACTGAATTCGGATTTTTTACGAAAAGTCATAAGAAGTGCACAATTATTTCACGTATTATGTACCCATTATCTCTAATAAGCAGTTGTATTTTTAGCTTATTTTTGATTGCATATCCTATTTTTTTGGGTGTGGCAAATTTTTTAGCGCATAATAATAATTATGCGCTTTGGTTAAGAATTGATGTCACGTGGATGCATTGTTTGTCTGATATTGTTGCTTGCATTTTTGGCGCATGGTGTTCATGTAAAGCTTGCTCGCCTAGATGTTTGGTCAATTCTGCGTGGTGTGCAGGAAAATCAACCAGTCGTTACGCTATTCCTATACTAAAAGGCGCTATACTGTGCAGTTTGTTATATTGCGTAAGTGTATTGCCAACAGTAATGCAGAGTGATGTAAATATTACAAATTTTCCGTATTTTCCACTATTATGTGGAGGCGTGACGCCAAGTGCATTTTTTGCAATTGGTTTTACTTTAGGAGTAATTATTGGCAATCGTTGGGCAATTGTATTCTCAGCTTTATTATCTTTTGCAATAATTTGGTGCTGTATTTATGGCGTCATTATAATGCGTAATGGCGTTATTCCTCAGGGAGATATTTTTCCTAGATATTGGGGTAGTAGTTTATATGCAATACTTCCAGTGTCGGATGCTGGTATTGGTGCTGAGCCTGGTTTGCGTATGAACCCATGGTTGGTGGGTTTGCGCATATTCTTTGTGTGTGTTGTTATTGTTTCATGCATTCTTTGTTGCGCGCATATTAGATATTTTTGGCAAAAGGGATCTTATTGGTGCATAAAAGCAATAAGTATTTCTTTAATTATGCCAATAGTATGCGCTTGTTGTATAGCTATGTGGGGTCCAAAACCTTGGATTCGCTCTGGACCTTTTGTGCCTCAGTGTACGACGTTTAAAGATACTGCTTTTTCTGTTTGTGTACATCCTGAAGAAGCTTATATTCGTAAACTTCGTGCTGTTAAACATCTGAAAACTGTTGCTTCTTGGTTTCCTAAGAATCAGAGAGATTCGCAAGGCAAAGGAATTGTGCTTGTACTGGGGAATGCGTTTACTCCAACAAATACTGAAAAATCTTGGAATCTTACTAATAGTGGTTTAATAAAGTTACGTAATCTTAAAGCTACTGTTATTCAACAACAAACAGATACATTTGTTAGGCGTTCTGAGAAATATGGTGATATGACTGGTATCGCTCAAGAAGTGTTACAAAGATTTGTGCCTGCAAAATGTGCATCAAGTGCTATGAAAGAAGTATATGTAAAAAAGAATCTTGATTCAAACGCTTCTGTTACAGCATTTTTGCTTGCTCAGCTTCCTTCTCGTATAAGTAATGATGTGTATGGGTCATATGGATTTATTACAGGTGAAGCAAACGATAAAGTGGCTATGAGTATTAATAATGCTGATAATGCTAAGCTGAAACAATTTGTAAAAAATCATGTTAAAGAACTTAATCAATGTCTCATAACTCCACAACAAGTCTTATCGGAACTTGGTGATAAGCATGAAAAATAATTTTCGCGCTTGGCTTGAAGGTAGGCATTATATTGTTGCAATCGTTGCAATTTTATTGTCCGTAGTCCTTCCCTCTTTAATGCTTATTATATTCAGATCATTTGTAACGCAGTTGCCAGTTTATGTTGGTTATATTTGTTTGCCAGATTCTGCTAATGTGCATAATGCGGTAGAAGGTATAACGTTCCAATGTCAATCTGGTAGTAGTGTTGTTAATTTTGTTGTTCCTCTGTATGAAGTTATTGTAGTTGGGTTTATTGCCGCGGCATTCGTTTGCCTTGCTCCGATTATGGTATCGTGGGAACGTTTCGTGATGAAAAGGCTGCGAATATATGCATTGAGTGCTGCTTTATTGTGTTTGTTTGTTTCATTCGGCGCTTCAGTGTTAATTGTTCGTATAATTGACTTGCAGTTATTGAGTACATTGCAGATGATTTTAGGTAATGCTTGGATTGATATTGTGCTCATAATGATTGGATTAGCCTGTTTTGGAAGGTTTTACGGCCTTGCATTTGGTGTCTTTTTAGTAGTGATGAACATTGCCACACAAGGTTTGCAAAGTAAAATTGGATTGATTTTGCGATGGTATCCTTCTGGAACTTTGCCTGTAATTCCTGGACAATCCATATTGTTATACGTCATTGTTGTGCTTACTATAATTGCAGTTTGCCTGTGGAGCGGCACGTGTGGACGTGGATTGCTTTATTTCGAACGCGCTTAAAAGACGTGTCTAATTATGTTTTAAAAGTCAACTCAATAGTGTTTAATAGAACGTATGTTCGATAATATTGTGATGCTTGTTTTAATGGTGGTTGCTGTAGCAATAACCGCTGTTATTGTGTTGGCTATTGTTAAGCGCAACTCTGGAACGCAAGGCGCTAATGGCGTAAACCAACGCGAATTTAACGAATTACGCTCGCAGTATGAACAAGCGCGCGCTCAAGCTCAAGAAAATGGCAATCAGGCTATACGATATCGCACACAAGCAGAGCAGCTTGCTGAGCGATTGAAATTTGTGGAGTCTGAGCTGTTAAAGGCGCAGCAAGCAGAACAATTGCGAGTAAATCGTGAAGAACAATTGCGAGCAGAGCGAGAAGAACGCGAACGGTTAAATCGTGAAAAAACTTTGAAAGAGCAAGGTAAAGTCTTGGAAGCGCTTGCTCCAGTAAAAGACAATCTTGAAGCTCTGAAGAATAAAGTTTCGCAGATTGAAGAAGGACGCAAGCAAGAAATGGGTGTGCTGAGCACTCAGCTTAAAGGCTTAAGTGAGCAGCAAACAAGGCTTGACCGCGAAACGAGTTCGCTTTCTGCAGCATTGCGAAATAATAAGGTTCGCGGAGCTTGGGGCGAGGCTCAACTAAAGAATATTGTTGAATCTGCAGGCTTGCTTGAGCATGTTGATTTTGATACGCAGGTTGTTGTAACTGGAGTAAATGGCGAGCAGCAGAGGCCGGATATGGTTGTGTATCTGCCAGGAGGCAAAACAATTCCAGTTGATGCAAAAGTTCCATATGCGGATTATCAACGCGCTTGCGAAATACCAGATAATGCAAGTGACGAAGAATTAGCTAGAAGGAGTGAGCTTCTAAAAGCGCACGCTAAGGCTTTGCGAGAGCACGTGCGAGTATTAGGAGCTAAAGCATATTGGCAGGCTTTTGAAACAGCACCAGACTTTGTAGTTGCATTTATTCCAAACGAAGCGTTGCTTCAGGCGGCTCTTGAGGCGGACCCAACACTTATGGATGATGCTTTTGCGCAAAAAGTAGCACTCACTTCCCCAGTTACTTTGTGGGCTGTGCTTAAGTCTGTTGCGTACGCATGGCAGCAGCAAAGTCTTACAGATGATGCAAAAGAACTTTTCGATTTATCTCGAGAATTGTATGATCGTTTTGCAGTTCTTGGAGAAAATGCTTCAAAACTTGGCGTATCTTTGGCAAGAACAGTTGCAGCTTACAATAAGTTTGCTTCCTCGCTTGAGTCGCGAGTGTTGGTAACAGCGCGTAAACTTCAGAAGTTAGATCAAAGTAAAGTTATTGCTTCAATAGATCTTATTGACTCTGATAAAGCTGATGTTAAAGAGCTGAGCGCTCCAGAAGTATCAGTAGAAGATCGTTAAGCATAAAGACATTAAAGCATCAAAAATTGAAGAACTCTAAATGCTAAGGAGTGCAAAAATGACAGAATTACAAGAGGAACGCGCGGAACTTAAACGCATGCTTTGTGCGGATATGAGTGCAAAACCATTTAGCGAACTGTTTTCTGTTACTTTTGCTCAGCGCGGCTCCAAGTTGGTTGGTGATGTTCTTTTTGATGCAATTGAGAAAGCTGGGTATTCGTTAGAACGCGATGTTGACGCTATTGGTGCGTTAACTGCTGCTGCAGTGCCGATGGTTTTTGCGCTTATTCATGCTGCAGAACGTAAAGGAATTGCACTCGACGGCTTCGTTATGGATTTTGTTTTCCCTGCAACAAAAGGTCCGTCTGTTAAAGGCAAGCGAGTATTGTTACTTGACTCTTGGCTTTCTGAAAAATCGTATGTTCAAACTTCTTCGCTTGTGACTTTACGACACGGCAATGAATTAAGTCTCGATTTTGGCATTGTTCATCAGCAAGGTGCGCAAATTCTTGCTATAGTTGCATTAATTGGTGGTGTTGACGCCGACGAACAAGGCACAAGGCATCTTCAATTAGTAAATCCAATAAATGAGGAGAGTACTAAAATGGCATTTGTTCAAGCTTTCGATGAAGAAGAATTACGTGCAGATGCAGATCACGACAATTGCTGCAACGATCATTGCTGCGGTGGTCATTGCAAAGTAGAGTGCACGGGTGATTGTGCTCACGATGGTTGCACTGAGCCATGTTGCGAAGACAACTGCTGCGGTGGTCATTGCAAAGTAGAGTGCACGGGCGATTGCGCTCACGATGGTTGCACTGAGCCATGCTGCGAGGACAATTGCTGTGGCGGTCACTGCAAGTCAGGCTGCACAGGTGATTGCGCAACTGACGGCTGCCAAGACTAGTTGCAATTACTAGCTGCCAATACTAAGCAAAAGTATTAAACGGAGCAAAACTCACACATGCACGAACCGAATCCAATTACTTTGGCTGCAAAAGCTTCCGATGAGCCAGAATTCCGACCTATAGGAGTTGGCCCATGGGAAGAAGAACATCCAGGTGAGCCTCGTCCAGATAATCCAGAATCGCCAAATTATGATGCGCGGTTTAGCACTGAATTACTAGACGAAGGCGACCAGCGTAACGTCCTAGACCGCTACCGATACTGGAAAGTAGAAGCCATAAAAGCGGATCTCGATTCTAAAGGACGCCACGAGTTTGAAGTAGCTGTAGAAAATTGGACTCACGATTTCAACATAGGCTCTATGGTTCGCACTGCAAACGCGTTTACAGCGAAAAAAGTGTATATTGTAGGGCCTCATAAATGGAATCGTAAAGGCTCGTTAATGACTGAGCTTTACCAATACGTTGAGTGCTGCCCAACTATTGAAACTCTAGTAACTAATTGGCGCGAAAATATAGCACGAGAAACAGAAGAAGCGCATCAACTTTTGCTGAAAGCACAAGCAGAAGGCAATAAAGAAGCTGAAAAAATCGCAAATATAAAGGAACACGACGCTAAAAACGCGCGCGTTATAGCGCTCGATATTATTCCAGGTGCTGTTGCTATGGAAAACTACAAGTTTCCTAAACGTTGCCTTATGCTTTTTGGTGCAGAAGGTCCGGGTCTTTCTAAAAAAGCGTTAGAAATGGCGGATGACGTTGTTTATATTTCGCAATTTGGCTCTGTTCGCTCGCTAAACGCAGGAGCAGCTGCGGCTGTTTCCATGCACGCATGGATTGCGCAACATGCAGCACCAAATTGCTGAATCTTAATAAAATATTAATTAGAATTTCGGTAGCAGAATTTTGTCAGCAGAATCTCATCAGCAA
>NZ_LWSR01000102.1:0-7086 GCF_001660745.1 Gardnerella sp. 26-12 | reverse complement strand
AAATATTATCTTGAATAGTAACTTGTCTGTTCCAAACGAGGCAACGCTTAAGGCTATGAATCACGCTAATCAAATTATGAATGGCAAAATTTCTGACGATGGCATTGCTTTTAGCAATGCTAATGAAGCTAAGGCATTTTTGGATAATATGTCATGAAAATGTCATGAAAATTATTCGCGAGTCGCGAAATTATTCCTAATGTTAGGGGATAGTGTTAGATTATTTCTAACTTAAGCGATGATCCGTTATCGGCGGGGAGTTTTCGGAAGAACGGCGAGGATTCGTAAGGTTTTCGCTTATTAGAACCGACGGGGTTGGCCCGCACAGCCAAACACGAGAGGCTATGGGAATAGTTCGATTGCGTTGCATATTTGTGTTACGCACTTGCGTTATGCATTGCGATACACGTTACGTAATCATCTTATAGCAAGCGAGGTGGTACCGCGGCAGTAACTGTCGTCCTCGCAGGGAAATATTCACCCTGTTGAGCGAGGAGAGCACAGTGAGCGAATCCACTAATCCAGCAGCAAACGCGTCCGAAAATACGTCCGCAAATCACGTATACCCAAAGGTAAGTGTTTCAGCATCAACGCAAGAAAACTCCGGCGCGCAAGTTGCACCAAATCCTTCCTTCCCAAAGCTTGAAGAATCAGTTCTCCAATACTGGGATGCAAACAACACTTTCCGCAAGTCAATCGAATACCGTCCGTCCGGCAAGGGTAGTCAAAACGAGTTCGTGTTCTTCGACGGACCTCCATTCGCAAACGGTCTTCCTCACTACGGCCACCTGCTCACAGGCTACGCAAAAGACGTCGTTCCGCGCTATCAGACTATGCGCGGTCGCAAAGTAAACCGCGTTTTTGGTTGGGATACTCACGGTCTTCCTGCAGAGTTGGAAGCGCAGAAGGAACTCGGCATCGAGTCGGTTGAGCAAATCGAAAAAATGGGCATCGCAAAGTTTAACGATGCTTGCCGTGCCAGCGTTTTGAAGTACACAAACGAGTGGCAAAACTACGTGCATCGTCAGGCTCGCTGGGTTGATTTCGAGCGCGGTTACAAAACGCTGAACATTCCATACATGGAATCCGTAATGTGGGCTTTTAAGCAGCTTTATGATAAGGGCTTGGCTTACAAGGGTTACCGCGTGCTTCCGTACTGCCCGAAGGACCAAACTCCACTTTCAGCCCACGAGCTTCGCATGGACGCGGATGTGTACCAGAATCGTCAGGATACTACCGTTTCCGTTGCCGTTAAGCTTCGCGACGAAGCCGACGCTTACGCAGTATTCTGGACCACTACTCCTTGGACTGTGCCAACCAATTTCGCAATCGTAGTTGGCGCAGACATCGACTACGTGGAAGTTCGCCCAACTGAAGGCAAGTTCGCAGGTAAAAAGTTCTACATCGGTAAGCCTTTGCTCGGCTCCTACACTAAGGAACTTGGCGAAAATTACGAAGTTGTGCGCGAACTTAAGGGTGCTGAGATGGCTGGTTGGCGCTACTACCCAGTGTTCCCATACTTTGCAAGCGATTCTGCGCTCGCAGAGGGTGGCACTCCTGGTCCTAACGCTTTTACGATTTTCACTGCAGATTATGTTGACACCGCTGAAGGTACTGGTCTCGTTCACCAGGCTCCTTACGGCGAGGACGATATGAACACGCTTAACGCGCACGAAATTCGCAGCGTTGACGTGCTCGACGCAGGTTGCAAGTTTACAAGCGACTGCCCAGATTACGAAGGCTTGTACGTTTTCGACGCGAACTTGCCAATTTTGCGTAACTTGCGTGCAGGAGACGGTCCGCTTGCTCAAATGCCGGAAGATCAGCGCGCGTTGTTATTCCAAGAAAAAAGCTACGTGCACAGCTATCCTCATTGCTGGCGTTGCGCAACTCCGCTTATTTATAAGCCTGTTTCTAGCTGGTTTGTGTCTGTTACGAAGATTAAGAAGCGCTTGCTTGAGCTTAATCAGGAGATTAATTGGATTCCTGGAAACGTTAAGGACGGCCAGTTTGGTAAGTGGCTTTCTAACGCGCGTGACTGGTCGATTAGCCGTAACCGCTTCTGGGGTTCGCCAATTCCAGTGTGGGTGAGTGACGATCCAAAGTATCCTCGTGTAGACGTGTACGGTTCGTTGGAAGAGCTTAAGGCTGATTTTGGCGACTATCCGCGCGATGACGACGGCAATGTGAATATGCACCGCCCGTATATCGATCGCCTTACTCGTCCAAATCCAGACGATCCTACTGGAAAGTCGCAAATGCATCGTATTACGGATGTTCTCGACTGTTGGTTTGAGTCTGGTTCCATGCCTTTCGCGCAGTTCCATTATCCGTTTGAAAATAAGGAATTCTTCGAAGAGCACTTCCCATGCGACTACATCGTTGAATATATTGGTCAGACTCGTGGCTGGTTCTACACGCTTCACATTATGGCTACGGCTCTATTCGACCGCCCAGCTTATAAGAACGTGATTTGCCACGGCATCGTGCTTGGTTCCGACGGCCAGAAGATGAGTAAGCATTTGCGCAATTACCCGGATGTGAACGGCGTTTTCAACGAGTACGGCTCGGACGCAATGCGCTGGTTCCTCATGTCTTCGCCAATTTTGCGCGGTGGCAATTTGATTGTGACTGCAGACGGCATTAGGGATACGGTTCGTCAGGTTATGCTTCCAGTTTGGAGCTCGTACTACTTCTTCACTTTGTATGCGAATGCTGCAAACGGTGGTAAGGGTTATGACGCTCGTCGCCTTCGCGCGGATGAGGTTGCAGGACTTTGCAACATGGATCGTTATTTGCTTGCTCGCACGCGTTTGCTTGTTGAGCGCGTAGAAAAGTGCTTGAACGAGTTTGCGATTAGCGATGCTTGCGCAGCAGTTGGCGATTTTATTGACGTGCTTACGAATTGGTATATTCGCGGCAGTCGTGACCGCTTCTGGAATGAAGACGAGACTGCTTTCAACACGCTTTACACTGTGTTGGAAGTGTTCATGCGCACGATTGCTCCTCTTGCTCCTATGGAAGCTGAGGCTGTGTGGCGCGGTCTTACCGGCGGCGAATCCGTGCATTTGGCTGATTGGCCTTATTTGGTGGAGCCTGAAACTCTTTCAGACGGTGAGAAGAACCCTAAGGCTGGAACAGTCACTGAGCTTGGTGCTGTTCTTGCTCATGACGATGCTTTGGTTGCTGCTATGGATAAGGTTCGCGAGGTTGTGTCTTCTGCGCTTTCGTTGCGTAAGGCGGAACAGTTGCGCGTACGCCAGCCATTGGCAAACTTGACGGTTGTTGCAGAAAATACTGCTGCTGTTGAGCCTTACGAGCAGGTTCTTGAGCGCGAGCTTAACGTGAAGAATGTTACATTCTGCACTTTGGAAGACGCAAGCAACCACGGTTTGAAGATTGTTCACGAGCTTAAGGTGAATGCGCGCGCGGCTGGTCCTCGTTTGGGTAAGCAGGTGCAGTTTGCTATTAAGTCTTCTAAGAGTGGCGATTGGCGAGTTGACGAGTCTGGCGCTCCTGTTGTTCAGACTCCAAACGGCGAAGTTGCGCTTGTTGAGGGCGAGTATGAGCTTGTAAATCGCGTTGAGTCTTCGGATGCTCAAGCGGCTGCGAATACTGCTTCTGCTGCAATGCCAACTGGCGGTTTCGTTATGCTCGACACTGCTTTGACTAGCGATTTGCTTGCTGAAGGTTACGCTCGCGACGCTATTCGCGCTGTTCAGGATGCCCGTAAGGAGAACGGTTTGGATATTAGTGACCGAATCGCTTTGACTTTGAGCGTGCCAGCTTCGGACGTTGTTAAAGTTGAGCAGTTCCGCGATTTGATTGCGGAGGAGACTTTGGCTACGAGCTTCGAGGTTGTTGAGGCTGATTCTAGCGCAACTGAGCTTAGCGTAACTCTTAAGCGTGCGTAAAACACAACTAACAGCTAATTAACTAAACAAAACGTGCCGGTGTATTTCAATACGTCGGCACGTTTTGTTTTACTTCTAGTTTTATTTGACTACCGTGTTGTAGCTACTCTAAAGAATTTCATTATTCTCAATATCCATCCAGGCATAATAAAAGTGACGTGCTTTTGTTCGTTCGAGTGGTTCTCTATAATTGGATGCTCCAAATCAAAGTACTCAAGTACGTCTTCGCCGTTATCGAATTTTCTATCAATTTCTTTTCCGCTTATCTCTTTACTTTTTGTGGTGTTTTTCATAATATTGTTCCTCCTTCTTTCGTGATCTTCTTACAGAAATAATACGAATTCGATTATTTCTTTTTGTTATTACTGCAGTCCAATGTTTGCTGTCTATCTTTCCAAAAACTAAGTAGCGAGAGTCATCATTGCCTGAATTTTTGGATTTGATTTCAGTTATTTCATTATTCCAAAGTATTTGAGCTTTTTTGAAACTGATACCATGTTTAGCTAAATTTTTTAAGCTCTTTGCAGGATCGTACTCAAAATTCATACTCACCTTCTATCGTCTATTTTAACGTAAAATAGCATCAATTGAAACTATTTTTAATGATTGTTGTTTTGTATTAAGTATCGTAAATGCTTTAAGTCGGCTTTCCTAGATTTTTTTACGCATTGTGGTTAAAGGCTATTTATAGAAGCAAGCGCTACCGCATTGAGCTTGCTTGAAGTGCACAATGCAGCTTCAAGCAAGAGCAATGTGACACCCCATTTTCTATGGGTTCCTATAGTGTCGATAAGACAACAATACAAATTTTTACTCGATTTGTGTTTTGCGTTAATTTATATTGCATGATATTCAAAAAGAAAGTGCAGGTGACGAAATGAGTAAAGATGAGAAGGGTCGGTGTATTTCGTTCACGCTATAAGCGTGATTCATCTAGCGTCACCGTTCCTACTGGAAATAATTCTGGCATTATTATCGGAAGTATAATTATTGCAATTTTTGTGATTTTGGCAATTTTTGCCGATGCTTTTACTGCAATCACTGGCAATAATCCTTATGATGAGCATCCAGAATATTTAGATTTTAATTCTGTTCCAACAGGTTTTGGTGGCATTAATTTCCAGCATTGGTTTGGTGTTACGCCACTTCGTGGTCTTGATATTTTTGCAATTGTGGCTCATGGCGCGCGCGTATCTCTTGGAATTGGCGTCGCTTCTACCATAATATCGCTATTTCTTGGCATCGTAATCGGCATGATTGCAGGGTATTTCAGTGGTTTTGCAGATGCTTTGCTTTCGCGCACAATGGACGTGTTCTTCGGTTTCCCGTTCCTGATTTTTGCGATTGCTTTGTCTGCTGTTGTGCCGCAAGATTTTCCGCGTCCGCTTCTACTAATACTTGTTTTAGGATTTTTTGGTTGGCCAAGTATTGCGCGTTTAGTTCGCGCTCAAACTCTTACGCTTAAATCTCGCAATTTTGCAGTTGCATCTCGCGTAATGGGAGCCGGTACGTGGCATGTTCTTCGTGAACAAATAATGCCAAATATGATGCCGTTGTTGCTTGTGAATGTAACGTTCCTTATTCCTGGACGAATTGGAGCTGAAGCTGCGTTGTCTTTCCTTGGCGTTGGTATGAATCCGCCTTCGCCTTCGTGGGGTCGCGCTATTGCGGAAGCTGTGCAGTGGGTTTTAGTTGACCCATGGTATTTACTTTTCCCTGGAACTGCACTGTTCTTGCTAACTTTCGGTTTTAATCTTGTTGGTGACGGTTTGGCCAGTGCTCTTCAGCCTCGCGCTAAAAAGGCGGCGACGGCATGAGATATAAGGAAAATATTAGTAATAGCGATACAAAAAATAGTAATAGCAGTACGAAAAATATCAGCAATAAGCAGAATGTAAATAATACGCAGAAGAAAAATATGCAACAAAATATTAGTAATAACAGCAATAATGAATCCGCAAAAAACCCGCGAATTATTAGCAAAACCGTAGATTTTCTTACGTTTTTAATAAAGCGTTCAGCAAGCGCGGTACTTGTTTTAACACTGATTGCAGTTGTATTATTCCTTATTTTCTTTATGCTCCCAGCGAATCCTGCGCAACTAGCTTGCGGAAAGCCGTGCACTCCTGAGCGTTTGGCTCGAGTTTCCGCATTTATGGGCACGGACGCGCCGTGGTATGAGCAGCTTGGAAACTATATTCGTGGGATATTTTTTGGACGAGAATTTGGAACTAATTCTGCATCCTCAGGAATTTCAGCCGCTGGTGACGCAATTATCTGCTCGTCTCCATGCTTAGGCTGGTCCTTCACGCTTAACGAACCAGTCACAGATCTTATTATGAGCCGTTTTGCTGTGACAGCTTCTTTGGCGATTGGCGCTGCATTACTTTGGGTAATTATTGGTGTAGTAACCGGAGTGATTTCTGCTTCTAAAGAAGGATCGCTTTTTGATCGTGCATTTAGAGCGCTTTCTTCAGTGGGGATTTCGTCCCCTGCTTACCTGATTGGTATGCTTGCAATACTTGCTTTTGCAGTATATCTGCCAATTTTCCCTACAGGCGGTTATGTGAATTTTTCGGATGATCCTTTAGGTTGGCTGCAGCATTTGCTACTTCCGTGGATTGTTTTGGCGCTTCTTAACGCTGCTTATTATATGCGACTTACTCGTGCTCATATGCTTGACGAGTTGCAACAGGATTATATGCGCACTGCCTTGGCTAAGGGTATGCCGCGAACGAAAGTTATAACTCGTCACGCTCTGCCTAACGTAATGCTTCCTGTGCTAACAATGTTTGGCTTGGATCTAGGCGGTTTGCTTGGCGGTGCTGTGATTACTGAGAGAGTTTTCTCTATGCAAGGTTTGGGTTCGCTACTTCTTGATTCTGTTAAAAATCTTGATTTGCAAGTGCTGGTTGGTGTGACGCTTTTTGCGGCTGCGCTTGTGATTGTTGCGAATCTTATTGTTGACATCTGTTATCGTTTCATCGATCCTCGTGCCGCAGTCTGTTAGTGCCTTTCGAGTGAAATTGTTAGTGGGCGAGGACTAAGCGCTTGCGTTTGCTTGATGCTGCTCGTGTCAGCTCGCTCACTTTTTCTCAAGTTCAAAAATGTTAAATAGCTTATGCGCGAGTTTTAAAGAATTAAATTTTAAATCTGTCTCTTATACACATCT
>NZ_LWSR01000101.1:0-7386 GCF_001660745.1 Gardnerella sp. 26-12 | reverse complement strand
GATTTTAATACTTAAAAAGGAAACGATTATTATGGAAAAGCAAGTTACAACTTTTGGTAAAACAATGGTAAAAAACATTGTTAATGGCATTGGCATAGGGTGCACTATTTTTACTGCAATCAGTTTTGTGTCGAGCTTGTTAGCAAATACTGCGGTTGGAAACAGAATTGCATCTTATGCTGTAGCAACGTTTGTTATAGGCATAAGCTATGGAGTATTCGCTATTTTTTGGTCGAATGAGCGTATGTCAAATCTTGCAAAGTTCGTTTTTGCACTAGTACCACCAATTGCTATTCAATTTATTGTATCGGTGATTGTTGGATGGATTTCGTTCAAAGATGAGCCAGCTGTGATTTGCGGATGGATTGCGTTCACTGTTATTTTCCCGATTGCGATTGCTGCAATAATTTATTACTTCGAGAAGAAGAAAGCGGAAGAAATGAACACTAGACTGCAAGCATTGCGTAAAGAAAGCAAGTAAAATAGTTACAACTAAATAATCAAGTAAAGAATTGAGTGGTGTTCATCTTCGCCGTTGAGGACGAACGCCACTCGATATTGTATGACGCCTACTATAGACGTACTAATTCGGCGTTTTGCGCGACGACCTGCTTTCGCGCTCAGAGCGTAGCGCGCGAAAGCAGGTCGGAGCGGAAACTCGCTAAAGTTGGAAGTCCAGTGGACTTCCAACGCGAGTTTCGTAGCGAGCGCGTTAACCGAGCGAGCGTCCTTCGTTCAGTGCGAAAAATCTCAAATCTCTACCACACTAATATCCACACGACTGAATAACTACGCACTAATCTTTTGCAATAGTTTTGCCGGCAGTAGCTCCAGAAGTCAAGTCCTGAATCTCAGTGATTTCCATAACTGGAACTGCAGCCGGCTTCTTCGTACCTTTTTCTTCAGCCATACGCACTTGCTCTTCGTAAATCGCGTCATCAGTGTGAAGGGTAACGGTTCCGCGGAAGCGATAGCCCTTCTTTTCTGCCAAATTAGCAACTGCTACAACCAGCTGGCTGCCGTCTTGCAAGTTCTTATAATGCTGACCTGCAGTGCGCTCGTGGTAGGCAAGATGGTTGTCGTCGAGTACGAACATAGACATTTTTGGTCCCAAATCAAGCTCGCCATCTTTGCTCACTGTTGTAATCCAAGCCAAATTATTCGCAATAAATTCTTTCATATCTGCGCTAAGAGTTGCCATAATATTCCTTTCCTAACAAGATTGCGCACTTTCTTCGTACGCAATTTATAAGCCTACATTGCTACATTACGCTGATTTAAAAGTGTATACGAGCGTGTAGCGTAAAAAAATTGTAAGTTGTGATATAAATCACCCAATTCTTTAATAGTTTCGTGGGCGAAATTTATACAGCAAAATACTTGATTGCCACTGTTTTCTGAAGTGTATATCGGAAATTTTACGAAGGAACGCCAGAAAGTTGTACTTTTCACGATTTTACGGCTATTCTGTCTATTTTATAAGCTAAAACGCTTTATAAAAGAAAAATTTTAAAGAATCAACTTTTATAGTTGAAGGGGAAACATTATGAAGGTGAAATATGAAACAGCTAAATCTATAGCTGAACCGCTTTCGGATAAATCGGGCATGTCTCAAGGCAAAAGTGTTCATACTGCTCAGATTATGTTGTTGATTTGTGCTGCTATTTGGGGTGGCAGCTATGTTTCTTCAAAATATGCTCTTGAAGTGTTTCCTGTGCAATGGCTTATGGGCGTTCGTATGGTTGGAGCTTGCACAATTATGGCTGTTATTTTTTTCGGTACGCTTCGTAAAACTTTTACAAAAAAGCTTATTGTTCCTTCTTTGCTAACTGGAATTACGTATTATGCTACTTTAATTTTGCAAACTGAAGGGTTACGTTCAATTGATCCAGGTCGTAGCGCGTTTTTGACAGCAGCATATTGCGTAATTACGCCATTTTCTGCTTGGTTAATCGTCAAGAAAAAGCCAACTCTTTTAGGATTAGTAGCTGCAGTTATGTGCGTTGCTGGAGTAGGTTTTGTGGCATTAAAACCTGGAATGCTTGTGCTCACATTGTCTTATGGAGATTTTCTTACTCTATTATGTGCTGCAATTTTTGCTTTTAATCTTACGTTCCTTGCGTATTATTCTCGTAAATATAATCCAGTTACGTTAACTTTTGGGCAATTTGTTGTTTCAGGCGTACTTTTTGTAGCTGGTGCGCTTATTTGTGAGCCTTTGCCAAACTTTAACGCTGCTGATCATTTCTCTATTTTTGCTAATATGTTCTACCTTACAGTAGTAGTAACAGTAGTTGCACAAATTATGCAAAACTATAGTTTGGTGAATCTTTCTACTGCAAACGCTTCTGTGATTATGTGCACTGAAAGTTTGTTCACGCTTTTATTCTCTACTGTTCTTTTTCATGAGCATGTTTCTAATATGGCTTTTGTGGGATTTGCTTTAATATTTGCTGCAATTATTACTGCAAGCTTAGGTGAGCATTATTGTGATAAAAAAGCGAATTGTGAGCTTTCTTACAAAGATAGAGATTTTGAGGTTGCTAAGTCTTAGGCATTTCAGTTTTGTGTAGCTAAGTTTTATGTATATAAGACTTGTGATTTTGTTGTAAGAATGCTCTGGCAATACTGTGCAATTTTTGCGTAGAGTGATACCATCATTGTTGTAATAATATTGGTAGTGGAATTTGCATATTTGCCATGCATTTTGGCATTATATTTGCATAAATAATTAAGGTGCATAAGTGAAGAATTTCTTCAAAGGCATATCGTTTACGCAAGTATTAGCTGGATCGCTCGCTGCAGTGACTTCGTTTTTACTTGCTTCGAAAATTGGTATTGCTGGTTCAGTTATTGGCGTAGCTATTGGTTCTATTGTCTCAGCAGTAGCATCGCAGTTGTATCAGAATGTTATTCACGCTTCATCGCGTAAACTTTCGGAAGTAAATCCGAATACTTCTACAGAACAGTCTAATTTTAGTAATGTGTCAGATTCTAGCGTGCGTTCAAATGGTTTAGAGAATGTTGATTCTAAAAGAATTGGAGATGATATTCATATGCAATATTCATCAAATTCGTTGCAATGTAATACTGATCCTTCAGATGACAAAAATATGGCTGTTCAAGATGCAAGATTTGGACGCACTGTTAGTTCGCAAGTCCGTAATCCAGAATTAGAAAATACGCGTATTTTGGAATTGTCGAAATTACGTGAACAGCATGAAGAAGACATGGAACTGTCGGAAGGCACAATTCCAGAGCCGGTGCCGTTATCTAAGGTTGTTAGTGAAAACTACGGTTACTCTTCTAGATCTTACCAAAATAGAAACGATCATCGTACAACAATTGTTGTTGCTGTTATAAGTGCTCTTATGGCTGTTATTGTTACTGCAGGTGCTGTTCTTTTGTTTACACAAGGAAAAGGCACAGACAACATTGATAAGCCTGAAGAAATTAGTCATGAGCAACAGCAAAATCAACCACAACCTAAGCAACGTCTTAATACGAATACTAATCAAGACCATAAGAAATCTCATGATGATTCTGATAGTAAAGATGGTAATGAAGATGAAAATGATGAACATGGCAATGAAAATGCAGATAGTTCGACAGGTGGTCATTCCGATAATGATTTAGGTAGTGATACTAACAATGATTCAGGAACGAATTCAGGTGATGCTGCTAGTGGGAATAGTGGATCGGGTGCTGATAGTTCTGATGCAGGTGCTGGATCTGCTGGATCTTCGGGATCTACTGGTTCTTCAAACAATGTAACTTCTCCTGGTAATGGTGATCAATCTGGAAGTGCCAATGGTAACTAATTTTCGAATTGGTTCTTGAATTGGTTTGCCGAATTGGCGACTAAATTGTTAGTAGAATTCGCAGGATTTTTGGAATTTGTAAGTTGAATTCGACACGCCGCATTTGGATAGAACGGCTATTTGTTGTAACCTATCAAAGGTTCGTTTGAACGGCATAAGTAAAAACGGGGCTATGGCGCAGCTGGTAGCGCATCTCCATGGCATGGAGGGGGTCGGGGGTTCGAATCCCCCTAGCTCCACAAATTTTAAACGTCACCTCTTTTTGGGGTGGCGTTTTTTGTTATTATTTTTTAATTTTTATGCGCCACGCCGTATTTTTTACTGTTTGTCTGCAAGTCGTACTAATAATGAACACCATCGACCAGAGGTCGCGCTCGACAAGAGTAGTAAGCATGAGCCAGGGAAAGCGTTAATTGCTTACAAAAGGGGAGAGCGCCGAAGTTTACTGCTTAATCCCAAAAGTAGTGAGCTGGGACTTGGCTTAATATACCAAGGACTGTCGCAGTGATTTGGCATCCGCTGCGGAGAGCTATCGACACGCTTGCTTTTGCTTGCTTGTTTTGCCTCTGATTGTCATGAAAGGAGGAAAAATGAGTAGCTCATTATCATCTACTGCTGCACAGAATACTCAGCAGAATACTCATCAAAATAACGATGTCCATCGAGGATTAAAAACCCGACATATTTCCATGATTGCTTTAGGTGGCAGCATTGGCACCGGCTTATTTGTTGCTAGTGGTGCAACAATCCATATGGCTGGTCCTGGTGGTGCTTTGCTTGCTTATGGTGCGATTGGCATTATGGTGTACTTCCTTATGACTTCCCTTGGTGAAATGGCAACATTTATGCCTATTAGTGGATCGTTTGCATCGTATTCTGGACGTTTTATTGATCCTGCACTAGGTTTCGCAATGGGCTGGAACTATTGGTTTAATTGGGCTATTACGGTTGCGGTGGACGTTAGTACTGCAGCAATAGTTCTGCAATATTGGTTCCCAACAGTGCCAATATGGATTTTCTCACTGTCGGTTCTTATGCTTATTTTGGTTATCAATGTGCTTACAGTTAAGTGCTTTGGAGAAACTGAGTATTGGCTTTCTATTATTAAAGTGTTGGCAGTAATCGTATTCCTTGTTATCGGTTCGCTTACGATTGTTGGCATTGTTGGCGGCAAAGCGCCATTCTTGCAAAACTTCACTCATAAGGACGCTCCATTTGCAGGCGGTGTTCCTGCAGTGTTGTGTGCGTTCGCTATTGCAGGCTTCTCTTTCCAAGGAACTGAGCTTATTGGTATTACTGCTGGAGAGTCTGCAACTCCTGAAAAGAGTATTCCAAAAGCTGTAAAGCAAGTGTTCTGGCGTATTCTTCTCTTCTACATTCTTGCAATTTTCGTTATTGCTTGCATTATTCCTTATACTGACAAGAACTTACTTGGTTCTGATGTAACTGATATTGCTATTAGTCCGTTTACGCTTGTGTTCCAACGTGCAGGGCTTGCAGCTGCAGCGGCAGTTATGAATGCAGTGATTCTGACTTCTGTTATTTCTGCAGCAAATTCCGGCATGTATGCTTCAACAAGAATGCTTTATTCGCTCGCAAAAGAAGATAATGCTCCAAAAGTATTTGGCAAGGTAAGTCTTCGTGGTATTCCTGTTCCTGCGTTGATTGCTACATTTGTAGTTGCTTTATTTACTTTCTTTATGAGTATTTTTGGTTCGCAAATTTACATGTTCCTGGTTGCTGCAAGTGGTTTGACTGGTTTTATTGCTTGGGCTGGTATTGCTGCAGCTCATTATCGCTTCCGTAAAGCATACTTGGCTCAAGGTCATTCCTTAGATGAATTAGTTTATCGAGCAAAGTGGTATCCGTTTGGTCCTATTGTTGCGTTCTTCTTATGCATTCTTGTTATTGTTGGTCAGGATTTGCATTCATTTGCAACGCTTAACTGGCAGGCTATTGGAATCACGTACATGTCCGTGCCGCTATTTATCGTTCTATACGTTGGTTATAAGATTAAAAATCATACTCGAGTAATTCCTCTTGAAGAAGTCGATTTAACTCATGTTCGAGTAGCAAAATGAACGAATAGTTTGTAAAGTTCAACATCGTTTACGATGTAGAGTTAGATAATGTAAAAGCTCCCAGTGATATACGCTGGGGGCTTTTACATTGAGTCAGATAACAGAGCAATATGTTTTATGGTTGTTGTGAACCTGCTATTATGTCCGGGGCTGGTTTTTTATCAGAGGAATCTTGGTCGCCCTTTTTTGCTGTATCATTCGGATCTTCTTGACCACTATTTCCTTTAGGGTTTCCGTCGCCAAATCCGTCTTCGCTGCCTTTTGGATTCTTATCTTTTTCTTTGTTCTTTTCCTGTTCCTTGTTCTTGTCTTTGTCTTTTTCCTTTTCCTGTTCCTGCTCCTTCTTCTTGTCTTTTTCCTTGTCTTTGTTCTTGTCTTTGTCTTTATTCTTATTCTTCTCAGTTTTCTGTTTCTTAGTGTCTTGAGTATTTGTCTTCGGCGCTGGTGTTGGCTTTGGCTTTGGTGGGACAACATTTGAACGCTGAATTACAATTCCAGTTGATTCATTTATCTCTTGCTTCTTTGTTTCTTCGTCTTGCTTGTCTTTGTCTTTATCTTTTTTGTTATTTTCATCGATTAATGTAACAGCCAACTCGCGCACTCTTTTTGCTTTGACTGCATACCATTCAGAAGCAGCTAAAGCTTCTACGCTTTGGGAACCAAGTTCTTCAGGAGAGTTTGCTGTGCAAGATACTGCGTCAGGAACCTTTTCGCTCATGATTTTAGCAAGTTCTTTTGCGTTATCAGAGTCACCTTTTGTGAGATCTGTTATTATGCTGTTGTGTACTAAACTTTTCCATACGGCTTTGGCTTTAGAAACTTGTGCAACTTTTATTTCGCACTGTTTGCGAGCTGCTTTAGTGCGTTCAGTCTGCTTCATATACCAAAGTGTGCCAACTGCGCCAAGAGCTAAAGCTAGCACAACAATTCCCACAATGAGAATAATGAGCTTTTTCTTTTGACTCTTTTCAACACTATCGGAGCTATGTTGATTCATATTTGTCCTCTGTTATCTATTGCTGCTCAACATTAGCGCATTTAAATACGCAACTTGTTTATATAATACGCCAAAATGTTTATGTTAGCCACGCTCATGAGCACTAAACAATCAAGATTTTGCTTGTGGATACAAGTCGTAATATTTAACGCAAAAAGCCACTGGAAAACCAGTGGCTTCATGGCTCCTGCGGCTGGGCTTGAACCAGCGACCATTCGATTAACAGTCGAACGCTCTGCCAACTGAGCTACGCAGGAATATCTTGTACTCAACTAAGCGCTGTGCACAAGACATTTATATTACACGTAATTTTCAAAGATGCAAATATGGCGTGTTTTGGCGTGTCGAAACAGTGATTATAAGCATATGTTTTATCCACAATGCTTTAAAAGCTTATGATTTTCGCAAATTAGCTGCAAAACTTTTATAAAAGTCGTTTTATAAAAATATGGATGGGGAATATATGTGCTGTCTCTTATACACATCT
>NZ_LWSR01000100.1:0-8016 GCF_001660745.1 Gardnerella sp. 26-12 | reverse complement strand
TATTCTTAACGTCCGTTTTAGTATAGAAATTACTTAATTTTATTTATAAATCAAGCGGCTTGCTCTTATATGTAACTTTTGGCATATGGCCAGATTTGCCAACATGTTCTTTATCGATTCCCAAAGACTTTAATATAGCTTCCAAAGGATCCATCTGCTTTTCAGAAGCTGCATTGAGATCTACTAGCTTACCATTAATTGTTACTGTTGGAGTTGTCATAGCGCCTTTATTAGAGCCAGAAACATTCCATAAAGCTTTTTCTTCTGGAGTATTCTCATTAATAACTTCTTGCCACTTAACATAGTGTAGGTTAAAGGCTTCATTCGCAATCTTATTTGCAACTCCAGCATCTTCAGCTAAATCAATAAGAGCTTTATTCGGTGTTGCTTGGTATCCATCGCCTTCTTCCGGCTGGAATCTTTCACTAAAGATGCTATTGATAAACTGAAGCAAATGCTTTGGATCGTTATCATATGAGGCGATATAAGCAATACCGCTTGAGACGCGATAAGAATATTGATCTGAGCTAAAACGATTTAAGAATGACATAGGGTGAAGTTCTAGGTTAATTTGACCTGCTTCAACCATTTTAATTAAAGTTTCATCAACAGTACGATTAAAGTTTCCACAGCCAGGGCACAAAGGATCAAAATAAGTAGCAACTGTAGGAGCACCAGCAGCTTGCTTGCCGTACCCATCCTTGCTAAGAAGAATTCCGCCTTGTAAATTAGATGCCGGTGGGATGTCAGAAGAAGGCAGTTTTTTAATCTCTTTGGCTATTTGGGAGTTTGCTGTATCCTCAATTTGTGTATCTGGCTTATTGGTTGTTGGATTTTCAATTTTTACTTGTGGTTTATTGATTGAATTGTAATAAGTCATAAACCCAGCTCCTGCAGCGAATGCAAGAATAACTAGTGCTATTACGATGCCAATTAAGCTTTTACTATAAGGGGTATTTGATTTTTGCATTTCATCATTTGTTGTTTCTTGTTGTTGATCCATAGTTATTCTCCTTTTGTGCGTCTTACTCGACACGCCGAGTTTATGCAAAATACTGATTTTTTGCTGTTTTTCTAAGATAAACATGATATATTAAGGCATGGCTCAACGAAGAGAACCTTCAATGGACCAGGTAAGTAAACTGTGGACGATTGATACCCGCCGATGTAGGAATTGGGGTCATGAGTGCACACCCTTCACTACGGATCGTTCGGCACGTACCTGCCGATGAAAGGACATATCATGGCAGAAGTTGTATTTGATCATGTGACTCGTATATACCCGGGCAACGATAAGCCTTCGGTTGATGACTTGAACATGACTATTAAAGATGGTGAGTTCCTCGTACTCGTTGGTCCATCTGGTTGCGGTAAGTCAACTACTTTGCGTATGTTGGCAGGTCTTGAAGAGGTTAACAAAGGACGTATCCTCATCGGCGGTCAAGATGTTACTACAATGCAGCCAAAGGATCGCGATATTGCAATGGTCTTCCAGAATTATGCACTGTATCCACACATGACAGTTGCTGATAACATGGGCTTTGCTTTGAAGATTGCTGGTGTTCCTAAGGAAGAAATTCGCAAGCGTGTTGAAAAAGCTGCAGAAGTGTTGGATTTGACAGAGTATTTGGATCGTAAGCCGAAGGCTTTGTCTGGTGGTCAGCGTCAGCGTGTTGCTATGGGTCGCGCAATTGTTCGTGAACCAAAAGTCTTCCTCATGGATGAGCCTCTTTCCAACCTTGATGCTAAGCTCCGCGTTCAGACTCGTACTCAGATTGCTGCTTTGCAGCGTCAGCTTGGTGTTACTACTCTGTACGTTACCCACGATCAGACTGAAGCTTTGACCATGGGCGATCGCATTGCAGTGATTAAGCTTGGCGTATTGCAGCAGGTTGGAGCTCCTACTGAGCTTTATGACCGCCCTGCAAATGTATTCGTTGCAGGCTTCATTGGCTCGCCATCCATGAATATCAATCAGCACCCAGTTGTAAACGGTCGAGCTCAGATCGGTGAGGATTCTATAGTTCTTCCAGCTGAGGCTGTTGACAAGCTCACTGCAGAAGATAACGGACAGATTATTGTTGGCTTCCGTCCAGAAGATGCAAGCTTGGCAACATCCGATGATCCAAATGCGTTCTCCTTGAAGGTAATGAACGTGGAAGATCTCGGTTCCGATGGCTATATCTACGGCAATATCATCACCGATGGTTCTCCTGAGGAAGCATCTACGATGATGTCTGATCAAAACAAGCTCACTACTATTCGCGTGAACCCACGTGCTCTTCCAAAGGTTGGCGACACCGTGAAGATCAAGATTGATCCATCTAAGATGCATCTGTTCGCACCTTCTACGGAGTTGCGTTTGAACTAAAAGTGTTGGTTTGCCTGCTTATATGAGCTAGTAAGCAAACTTTCGGTATAAGGTATAGCGGGGTTCGCAGTATGACGCGAACCCCGTTTTTGGCACAAAAAAGCAGCATAATAAGTGTGCAATAATACATCATTACAATGCATCGCTTATTATATATAGTTGTTATCAATAATTCGTCGGTGGTTGAGCTGTGTTTATCTGGAATGCAGTGATATCGTTGGCATGAGCTTGATTGGTAAATAAACTTTATGGAATGGAATGACGCTCCTCAATTAGACCCGCGTGCTGTGCAAGCAACTTCGGTATCTGCACAGGACGAGAATGCGTCGTCTCAAGAGCCGCAGGCACTGAAGATTACTGCGGCTAGTTCAGATCCAAAAATGTTTACACTGCCTTGGGAATTACCACTTTCTCAATGGCCTGCTGATTTATTCGTGAATTTGCCGCGTGGTATTTCTCGTCACGTTGTGCGATTTGTTCACGTTGGCGATGAAGTGTATGCAATGAAGGAAATTACTCGTCAAGTTGCAGAACGTGAGTATGAGCTTTTGCGTAGGCTTCGTAAACTTGAGTTGCCTACAGTTACTCCTATAGCTGTTGTTGCAGGACGCCATGACGCTAATGGTGAAAAGCTTGAGGCAATGTTAGTTACGAAACATTTAAAGTTCTCACTACCATATCGTGCATTATTTGCTCGTACGTTGCGTCCGGATACTGCAGAGCGCCTTATCGATGCGCTTGCTGTTCTTATGGTGCGCTTGCATCTTTCTGGCTTCTATTGGGGCGATGTATCGCTTTCCAACGTGCTGTTTTTGCGAGATGCAGATGCTTTTTCTGCATTCCTAGTTGACGCAGAAACTGGTGATTTGCATGGAAGTTTAACAGAAGGTCAACGAGAATACGATATCGATTTAGCTCGAACCAACATTATTGGTGAGCTTATGGATTTGAGCTCCGGTCAGCTTTTACCGACAGAAGTAGATGAAATCAGTATAGGCAATCGTCTAGTAGATCGCTATCATTCGCTTTGGAGTACGCTTACTGACGTTGATAAGTTCAGTCCTGATGAGATGTGGCGAATTGAACGTCGTGTTAATCGTCTAAATGAGCTTGGTTTCGATGTTGATGAGTTGGAGATGAAGACTTCAGAAGATGGTCGAAGGGTTTTGGTTCGACCTCGCGTTGTGGATGCTGGTTATGCTTCCCGCAAGCTTCTTCGTCTTACTGGATTGGACGTTCAAGAGAATCAGGCTCGAAGGCTTCTGAACGATTTGGATGCGTATCGCACTTCGACGTGGAGACAAGGTGAGGAATTAGAAATTGTTGCAACTGATTGGATGCGTGAAATTTTCGAGCCAACAGTTCGTATGATTCCTCCTGAGTTCCGTTCGCAAATTGAACCAGCTCAGTTCTTCCATGAAGTGTTGGATCATCGTTGGTTTATGGCAGAAAAAGTTGGCCATGACGTTGCTATGCAAGATGCTGTAACTAGCTATATTAAGAACGTATTACCACAGTACAAAATGGATAAGCATGTTCTTGCTGCTATTAATGCAGATGCTGATTCTGGCGTTGTGGATGATGAATACACGTATTCTTCTCCAACACCTGTAGGTCACGATATAGTTGAAGATGATCAAGATGCTAGTGTTTGGGCGAGTTGAGTATTGCGTTATATAAGTAATTAGCTAATTCTCAACAAGTATGGCATTGATTGTCGTTTTTGATCTTAAGTGAATTTTTCGTAGGGGGAGCTTCGACTCCCCCGTTTTTTTTTATTGCAGTTTACTCGCTTACCCTAAATTTGGATATAAAAAAGTGCCCCCTGTGGGACTCGAACCCACAACCCAAGACTTAAAAGGACTCTGCTCTGCCAATTGAGCTAAAGGGGCAACAAATGCCAAGTATACTACATTCAATCGACGAAGTGAATATCGTGTGAACTTATGCGTGTTATATATATTTATTGCAGTATTCCGAGTGACTCCAGTTTTGCTTTTATTTGTGTTGCAGATGGCTCAACCATAAAAGTATTATCCGCAAAAGTAACAACTGGAATGTGCTTTTGATTGCTAATTTCAATCGCTTTTTCTTCAGCACCTTCTTCTGTTTCAATATCGTGCCAAACGAATGCCACACCATACTGGGTTAGCGCAGCTTTTGCGCGTTTGCAATCTCCACACCAATCTGCACCGTATACATTTACGGTAGGCTGATCTGACATAAAATCCTCCTTAATGATTTTGTGAATTCAAATTTTGCGTAATAATAGCTCGTGCTATTTATTACTACTTTTATTAGTGTAATAGATGCAGATGTACTTAAGCATATTGACGTTGAAGTGTGACAAAGATGAGAAAAAATAGTGAAATGTATTGCTAGTGTCCCTTGACTTTCATAGTCTTGATGTCATGAATATGGTTATGGATATGAACATGCTAATTTGGTTTGCGGCTGCGGCTGTTGTTATTGCCATCTTATTAGTAACAGTTGCAGTGATTTTGCGCATTCACAGCAATAGTCATGGACCAGTAATTCCTGAAAGCGTTGATAGTTCAATCGATACAGGCAAAACTAAAGCGCGTGGAACAAAAAAATCTGGAAAACAGATAGAAAGTAACATAGCTGTTATACCTAATGAAGAAGTAAAGTCTGAATTATTGCCAGAAAGTACTTCTTCGCGTATTAAACGTCTTCGCGAACGTTTGGCTCATAGTGCAAATCCATTTGGTCGTGCATTGTTTAATATCATAAGCAAGGACCATCTTTCGGAAGAAGATTGGGAAGATGTAGAAGATACTCTTCTTATGGCCGATGTTGGCTCTCGAGCTAGTGAAGAATTAGTAGAAGATCTACGCAAAGATGCACGCATTGCTGGTACCTCTAGTTCAGAAGATGTGCATTCAGCATTGCGTACGAAACTATTGAAAATAGTAGATGAAGACGCTGATCGACGCTTAAATGCAGATAAATCAGATGCGCATCACCCTAGCGTTATTATGATGGTCGGCGTTAATGGCACCGGTAAAACCACTACTGCTGGTAAATTAGCGCGATTGTTTATTGCCCAAAAACGTTCAGTAATGTTTGCTGCAGCAGATACTTTTCGTGCGGCTGCAGCTGATCAACTTGAAACTTGGGCGTCTGCAGTAAGCGTGCCAGTTGTTCGTGCAGATAAAGATGGTGCTGATCCTGCTTCTGTTGCTTTTATTGCTGCGAATAAGGCAAAAGAAGAACAAACTGATTTATTGATTGTAGATACTGCTGGTCGTTTGCAGAATAAAGCAAATTTAATGGAAGAGCTTGGCAAAATTCGTAGGGTTATAGAAAAAACTATGCCTGTTGATGAAGTATTGCTGGTATTGGATGCAACTACTGGTCAAAATGGCATGTCTCAAGCAAAAGTATTTGCTGAAGCTATTGGCATTACGGGCGTAGTCCTTACTAAGCTTGATGGTTCCGCTAAAGGTGGAATTGTTATAGCTGTACAGCGTGAACTTGGTGTGCCGGTTAAGCTAGTAGGTCTTGGCGAAGGACCAGATGATTTGGTCCCGTTTGATGCTCAAAGCTTCGTAGACGGTCTGCTCGCTTAATGCTGAGCATTGATGTAGCTGCATGAGTGGTAGTTTTTAATCTTCCACTAAAGTCTTTATGAGTTTTGGCTATAAGAGTTTCTCGGTACAATAGTTATATAAGTAATACTTAAGCTGCAATGATGTTATTGTTGCGCTGTTTCAAATAATTGAGGTGAAAAATGACCACAATGGATCCGCAATGGGCATTGTTGGCTGGCGCGTTGGTGTTTATTATTACGCCGGGTATTGCCCTGTTCTATGGAGGCCGTGAACGCGCTACTTCCATGGTGAATATGATGATGCTTTCAGCTGGCGCTATTGCTGTAACTACACTGGTTTGGACGCTGTGGGGATGGTCGTTAGCTTTTGCTGGCAAAGATATGGCTGGTGGTGTTATAGGTGATCCATTGAGTGGTTTGCTATTCCGTGATTCGATGGTGGCAGATCATGGTGTGTTTACGTCTATGGACGCAAATTCCGGATTATCTGGTGGCATTCCTGCAGCTTTTCGTTTAGCATGTGCTGTTGTTGCAGTAGCGCTTATTACTGGAGCTCTAGCCGGTCGAGTGCGTTACGCTATTTGGCTTATTTTCGTAGCTGTGTGGATTACTTTAGTATTCGCTCCGTTAGCGCATATGGTGTGCGGTGGTGGATTGCTTTCGCCTAATGGTGCTATTTCACAGGCGTTAGGTATTTCAGTGCATGACTTCGCGGGTGGCTCTATATTGCATATTGCTGCGGCTGTTTCGGCTTTTGCAATTGTTATGATCATTGGCGGACATGCTCACTTCCCTCTTAAGCGTTTTGTTTTGCATATTAAGAATGTTGCGCATACGAGTGGCAATGCTAATTCTGGAGCTACTAATTCGCGTAATCCTAAAAGTCGTTTATCGCGCGCATTGTGGGCTGATGTTGAGCATGCTAAAAATGCTGCTAGTGAGACTGTTGTCTCTCCAGTTGCTACAGTAACTGAAGTTGCTGCTGAATCCACTGCAACGCAGTCAGCAGTCGAAAATGGTGTTGCTGCTCGCCAGCCGCATAATGTTCCTTTCGTTATGCTTGGCGTTTTCCTGATTTGGTTCGGTTGGCTTGGGTTAATGATTGGTTCTTCTGCAGGTGTTCCTGGAGTTGCTGGTTATGCTTGGGTGAGTTCCACAATAACTGCTTCTGCTTCAATGCTTGCCTGGGGTGTGACTGAACGTTTACACTCTGGATGCTTTACTGCTTTGGGAGCTGCGTCTGGTGTTATGGCTGGATTAGCTGCAAGTGCTGCAGCCGCGGATGTTATTGCTCCATTGTGGGCTTTAGTTTTGGGTGTTCTTTCTGGTGTTATTACTTCTCTAGTGACTCACTCTCGTACTTTTGTGCGCTACGATGGTGCCTTGCATGTAGTTAGCGTGAATGGTGTTGCTGCGCTTATTGGTGTGCTTGCAGTAGGCTTATTTGCTGATGGCTCTGGATTACTCGCTGTTGGTGATTGGCATCAGTTAGTTGCACAACTGTGCTTGATTGGGATTACGGTGCTTTATGCAGGTGCTGTAACTGCAGTGCTAGCTTTTGTTCTTGAAAAGCTTTTTGGATGGCGAATCTCGGAAGCTAAGGAACGTAAGGGCGTTGATTTAGCTGATCAAGGAGAGCGTGCTTACGATTTTTCTTCTATTGCACAAAGTCATGATGGCGCTGTAGTTGCTGTTGCAGATGATGATGCAAATAAAACTCAAATGGCTGTTCTTACTTCTGTTGATATTGATATGGGTGAAAACGAGGTTGAACAATCTGATTTTATGGTTGATCAATCTGAGGCAAATCCTGAGCAAGGCGATTCTGAGGTTGATGATACTAAATCTGAAGTTGAGCAGAAAGAGTCTTCTTCTGAAAAAGAGTCTGAAACTGTAGAAAAAGATAAATCAGCGCAGAATAATAAGAAAACAGGAAAACGAAATAATAGTGCTAAAGAATAGAAGCATGTGCGTAAGCGCTATTGTTTAGCAACAAGTTCTAGTTATTTTGATATAAACCGCATGTCTTATCTAAGATATGCGGTTTTGTTATTTTTGCTAATTTAAAATC
>NZ_LWSR01000010.1:0-16741 GCF_001660745.1 Gardnerella sp. 26-12 | reverse complement strand
TTTCTATAATTTAGCTTATTTACAATGCAATAGGGGAACTAGTGTCAGACACTTTAGGCATCTGACCTGCAACTCCAACTTGCTTTTTATCCAAGCCAATGCAATGAAGCAGAGCATCAAGCACCTTCATTTTTTTCTCATTAATGGCATTCATATCAAGCAATTTATCGTTAATAGTTACTGTTGGAGTTGTCATAGATCCTTTATTTGAACCGCTGACATTCCACAATTCCTTACGATCAGGAGTGTATTTATTAACTAGCAGCTGCCACTTCAAATATTGGCGGTTAAAAGCTTTACTTGCAATTTCGTTTGGAATTCCAGATTTCTTAGCCAGTTTAATCAATTCTTTATTGCTTACAGGCTTATATCCCTCGCCTTCTTCCGGCTGGAATTTTTCGTTAAAAATACCATTGATAAACTGAAGCAAATGCTTTGGATCGTTATCATATGAAGCGATATAAGCAATAGCACTAGAAACACGAGTCGAGTAATGGTCAGTAGAAAGTCCATCCAAGAATGACATTGGGTGAAGTTCTAGGTTAATTTGACCTGCTTCAACCATTTTAATTAAAGTTTCATCAACAGTACGATTAAAGTTTCCACAGCCAGGGCACAAAGGATCAAAATAAGTAGCAACTGTAGGAGCACCAGCAGCTTGCTTGCCGTACCCATCCTTGCTAAGAAGAATTCCATTCTTAGAATTAACACCGCTTGGACGAATACTTGGATCAATATTATCCAAATTATGATTAGATTTTGCAGATTGCTCTACTTTTTTCTGAGGCTGAACGTAAGCTGCCTGATACGCAGTAATGCCTACAGCAGCCAACATAGCCGCAACAATAATTACTACAATAACGCCGATAATTGCTTGCTGACGACGCTCACGCGCGGCACGTTCGCGATTTTCTATGGTTCTTTGTAGGCGAGTAGCAGATGAATCTCCCTGCTTATTATCACGCATCTGAATTTTAGGCATTGTTATCCTTCAACCCTTTATTTCGCATGCTAAGACTAGTTCCTAGCAGCATTCTTGCTAATGAAATAATAACCTCACCACAGTTTAGTAGATGGCATCAACGGAAAATACACATTACGTATCGTACTATTTTTATTTTTCAAATGATTTTCCAGAATAAAATAACGCACCTAATCCTAAACGGAATTTTGTAGTCCATTTAACTACAGCAAAAACAACCCATGCAACAATAAATCCTAGAGTATATCCAAATGCAGTATTTGAAAAAATATTAGGTGAGTAAGCTGGCAAAAGAATACGCAAGGATCCAACATCTATAGAAAGTAATTCAGGATTATCACCACAGAGAAATGGATATATAACAGCTCCAATACCTCCAGAAATCACAATAGTTATAACTCGTGGAAGCATGTAGACGAATCCTCGAATAATATGCCATGGCAAAGTTGCAATACGCACTACAGAATCATGACGAGGAATTATTCCATCGTTAAGTTGCCATCTTCGCAAGCTTGATGAAATACTGTAGCCGGATGTTGCACTAATCCACATAAAAACCATCGCAAAACCAATAGAATCGAGAATGCTTAAGCAAGCAATGGCTAAATGAAGAATTATACAAATCAGCAGTATCCATGTTCCTTTACGCACATAATCATGTTGATTAAGAGTATGATCTACAGAAGGCACTTCATCACTTTTAACATGAAGGGAATCGCCTGCTTCATTTTCAATATTGTCATTATCAAAAACGTTATTAGAGGCATGAATAAGTTTTGAAGATTGTGCAATACGTGAATTGTTTGAATTGTCGTTTTGTATATGCTGTAAATCGACATCGTTTAACGCATTAATTCGTGTTTTTTCATCTACACAAAATGTTTTATCGTCTTCACTATCTAATGAATGCGGCATAACAGTAGTAGAACGAACAGTTACGGTTGGCGTTTCTCCATCAGAGTTAAGATTTGTTATGCCAGCTGTACCAGCTGCATCGCAGGTACGAGAATTTGTTAGTATAGCAGTTTTTTCTTTTGTTTCACGACTCGTTTCACGCCACATTTTACGCATAGTTATGTTAGTGGCATTACGGTCAAAAGGGCGGTTCACCTCCGGCCAGGCTAAAGGATCCATAGCATCTTGACTAATTGCATTTTCTAAATCAGATAGCATGCAACGCTGTTCTCGAATCGGATTCAACGCCTTACGAAAAGCAGCCATTGTTCTAGGAGGCAACCCAGTTAAATCTGCATTGCCTGAGGCAGCACGCTCCAAAACCGCCATCATAGGCTTTGTGCCAAAAACAGGCTTACCGGTAGCCGCAAATGCAAGCACAGCAGCAACAGACCACCAATCTGTAAGTTCATCTGAATCTCCGCCTTCAATAATTTCTGGAGCAATAAAACCAGGAGTGCCCATCACTAATCCCGTGCGAGTAACATGGCTTTCACCTTCACCCATCGCAATACCAAAATCTACTAATACTGGTCCAGTAGCAGAAATCATTACATTAGTTGGTTTAATATCGCGATGAACAATACCGGCTTCATGAACTGCCTTAACAGCTTCAATAAGCTTATGCGCAAGACGCTCTAAATCATCTGCAATATAGGGCCCATTCTCATCCACGTCTTCGCGCAAATTATGTCCTTCAATCAATTCTGTCACAATAAAAGCGATTGAAGCATCTAATTCCATATCCACTATCGCGCAAACACCTGGATGATGAATCCTCTGCAAAGCCAAAGCTTCACGTTTTAAACGCATTCGAGCACGTTCCTGCTCAGAATCCTCATCTTCACTCTGTTTTGTACGAACAGAAGCACGTAATATTTTCATAGCATATTGATTGCCGCCATCGTCATTAACGCGCCAAACTGACCCCATTGCGCCGCCGCCAAGCCTAGAAATAAGCGTGTATCCGCCTACATTATTCCCTGGCTGCAAATCGAACATGCTTGTATCTTCCATACTGCATTATGTTAATGCCTTATATTGCCAAATACACAAATATAAACAACAAAAAACACGCCGTTTCTATATTCAACATCGCCGTAATTTTGTAATGACGTGGCATATGGTACACTAATCAATTGTTCTACTTAGCATGATTTGTTATGCTAACGAGAAAACATCGCCTCCTTAGCTCAGATGGCCAGAGCGGCCGCCTTGTAAGCGGCAGGTCGCCGGTTCGATCCCGGCAGGAGGCTCCATTTTTATTCCACTCGTTTCGTGAGTATTTCTTATTTTTTGTTCACATATTCCAGAACTATAGTTTTGTTATCTTTCGTATCACATATAATGACGTGAAATGATTAAAGCAGAGGGGATAGTGGCTAATTAACTATTCAAAAATAGARAAGATTTCTATTTTTCATATACAGTGCCAAATTATGGCGTATTATGAAAATAACAAATCTATATCTGCGCACATGATCATCTTTATAACAAAACTTTTCGCGAGTAAGAACTCGGGAACCTTCCCCCAACTCAGGGTTTCCGAGGTGAGAGTGGAGCGTCCCCCAACCAGCTCCACCTCATAGGGGGCGGGAATATCCCCTTCTCTCCCGCCCCCACTTTTATTTTGTTTTGCACTCAATTTTGAATGCAAAACTGAAGGTATAATAGAAAAGTTAGCATTATTGCGAAGGGAGTGATTGTATGGCACGTCGATGGACGCCTAGACGATTAATAGTGATGCGTCGTGCAAGAATAATCGCCTGCGTTTTATCTATATCACTCACAGCAACAAGCTTGTTTATATTTACAGCTAAAAAATCTGTTGCAATGATCGTAAATGGAAAAACGCGTATTGTAAGCACTTATTCAACAAATCCAATACGTTTACTGGAAGAACAACACGTACCAGTAAAAACTCACGATCAAATTATTTCTTCTTCTGGAGATATTCTCACAAATCATTCTACTGTAACAGTTCGCAGTGCTTATCAAACTTCTATCACTGTAGATGGAGTAACTATACCGTTCTGGACTGTTGCAACTAGTGTCGATCAATTAATCGGCTTTTTTAAAGCTAATGCTAAGAACGCTTCACGAATTACAGTAAATTTGCAAAATATTTACGATAAACTAACTTGCGGCTTATCGATTAATAAAAAAGGTCCAATTAGCGTTATCGCTGACGGGAAAACACGCGTTGTGCAAAATGGAGACTTACCTGCGAGCGCAATTCTTGATTCTCAAGGTATAGTGCTCGGCAAGGAAGATCGCGTAAGCGTAGAAGAAGATGATGGAAATACTGTTTTACGTGTTTCTCGAGTTACTCATGGCAAAGAAACTCGTACAGTTTCATTACCTTTTGCCACACAAACTGTAGTAGATCCTAAACTTCCAGCAAATTCTCGCGTTGTACAACAAGTTGGCGTGAATGGTGAGCGGGAAGATGTTTATAACGTTACATACGTAGATGGCAAAGCAGAAAGCGCAACTCTAGTTTCGCAAAATTTGGTAAAGCCTGCAGTTAATCAAGTTATTGCTGTAGGTAAGGCTGCTCCCGCACCAATTCACAAAAATAATACAAATACACAAAAGTCAAAACAATCCAAACAACAAACAAACGCTCAACACAAAAAGCAGAATACTGAGCAGCCTGCAAAACAGGAGAAGAAAAACAGCCAACAGCAAACTCAACAACAAACCGCATCTGCAGCTCCCGCACCTGCAGCTAATCCACCTGCACCCGCTCCAAGCTCTAATCCCGATAGCCTTGTACATGCTACTCCAGAACAAGCTAAACTATTCGCTCAGGGCGCAGCTGCGCAAATGGGTTGGACCGGTAAAGAATGGGAAGATCTTTTATGGTTATGGAATAGGGAATCTGGATGGAGATGGAACGCAGAAAATCCTAGCTCACACGCTTATGGCATTCCTCAAGCTCTTCCTGGAAATAAAATGAGCAGTGCAGGAGCTAATTGGCATGAAGATGCCGCAATACAAATTAGCTGGGGTCTAAGTTACATTAAGAGCAAATATAAAACACCTAGTGGAGCAGTAAAGCATTCGCGCGAAATTGGCTGGTATTAAAAGGCAGCAGCGTGTTTTAACGCACTTTGGCGCAACGGATTAATTGTTACGAAATTTGGACGGTAAAACTTTGACAGAAATCAGCATTGAAAATGAAGGTCAGCTTTTAGGTGCAGCAGATATTAGACGTATTGCTGCCGAGGAAGGCATTACTCCTACCAAAAAGTTTGGTCAAAATTTCGTTATTGATCCTGGTACAGTGCGAAAAATAGTAGCGGCAGCTGAAGTTAAATCTGGCGATATCGTTATGGAAGTAGGGCCTGGTCTTGGTTCTCTTACTCTTGCAATATTGCAAACAGGAGCACAGCTTACTGCAGTAGAAATAGACCCTCCGCTAGCTCGACGATTGCCGCATACTGTAGAAGAATTTATGCCTCAATCAATGCAAAAATTTAACGTCATTCTAAAAGACGCTTTGACAGTAAATGCCGATGATGTTCCACAGATTGCGCAGGCTAAACAATTTACTCTTGTTGCAAACCTGCCATACAACGTTGCGACGCCTATTATTCTTACTTTGCTAGAAAAATTTAGTAACTTACAGAATTTTCTAGTTATGGTTCAAAAAGAGGTAGCAGATCGTTTATGCGCACAACCTGGGAATAAAGTATATGGCACACCAAGTGTTAAGTTGGCGTGGTACGGCAAAGCCCAACGCGCAGGGCTTATCGGTCGTAATGTATTTTGGCCATCGCCAAACGTTGATTCAGCATTAGTTTCTTTTACTCGCAATTGCACAGGTAAAGGTGACAATAATGAACGTGAGGGAGTATTCGCTTTCATTGATGCCGCCTTCCAGCAACGACGTAAGACATTGCACGCAGCTCTTAAAAATCAAGTTCCAGAAGAAGCATATAAAAATTCTGGAATTGACCCAACTAGACGCGGCGAGACGCTTACTTGCGATGAATTTATTGCTTTATATCGCGCATGCAAAGATTGTAAATTATAAATAAAACGCATATTTATTCGTTGAATAAATATGCAAAATAAAATATTACGCAATGAAATATTACGTATATTCTGCAGCTTGTGTAAACTTGCTGCTAACAAAGTTACAAACCACAGATCGGAAGTGAACATGACGCAAGAATACGACGAACGTATTGCTCGTAAAGCTTTCATGTATCAAAGAAAAAGATCTGTACTCACTACAGTGGGCGTAGGCTTGGGCGTCACTTTTATATTTGCTTTACTTGTGCAATTCCACGCTTTTGGCATAAATTCTGTGCGTGCTCCAAAAGATAACCCAAATTACGGCGTTCCAGCTCCATGCGCAATAATAGGAAAAGAAGGAGCCAAAGCCCCTTACGTAGATAATAGAGCTGTAGCAATCAGAGTTCTCAACGGCACAAAGTTCCGCGGCCTTGCTCGCGCGGTTGGCGAAGCTTTAAACGCTCGCGGATTTAACTTAACAGAAGTTAACAATAACAAATCCAGTAACATTAAACGAACAATCATTTACTTTGGAAAAAACGCTATTAATGAAGCTTATACAGTAAACGCTAATTTTACCGATGCAATTATGCGAATGGATGATAGAAAAGATAAGCTCGTCGATATTGTGCTTGGCTCTACTTTTAATAATCTTCGCCCTAAAGTAGATGTTCCAGCAGCAGGCGCAACAATACATGAAGTGCAAGGATGTATAAGAGCTGATCTTATGAAAAACATTCCTAAGGCAGATCAGCATAAGGAAGTTAAATAAAAAAAGTAGCAGTAAAATATTTTATACTGCTACTCTTTATTTAAGTGAAGAAACTTTTACTTTTTGTACGTTTCCTCATACCATCGCTGTAATTCTTCTACAGCAATATCATGGTCTACCGGACCATTATCGAGACGATAATCAAGCATATGCTTATAAGCCTCACCAACTGTTGGACCTGGTTGCAAATGCAATAATTGCATTATTTCATTACCGTCTACATCAGGTCTAATAGCGTTAAAATCTTCCTGCTTTTTAAGCTCCTTTACGCGCTCTTCCATCTCGTCCATCGCATGCTCAAACATTAACGATTTGCGACGATTCTGAGTGGTTGCATCTGCTCTAGTAAGTCGGTTCAACCGCTCATACAGATGTCCTGAATCTTTTACGTAACGACGAACTGCAGAATCAGTCCACGGTTCATCAACATACCCATGAAAACGCAAATGCAAATTCACTAATTCAGTAACATCTTCGATAAGATGATGATCAAAATGCAGTGCTTTCAAACGTTTACGAGTCATTTTTGCGCCAACAACATCATGGTGGTGGAAACTAACTTTCCCTCCATCTTCAAATTTTCGAGTTTTTGGCTTCCCAATATCATGCAATAAAGCAGCTAGACGCAACGTTAAATCTGGAGACGGCACTGGACCTTCCTGATCTGTTTCCAAAGCTATAGCGCGCTCAAGAACCATCATTGTGTGTTCAAAAACGTCCTTATGACGATGATGCTCGTCAATTTCAAGCTGTAAAGCTGGAATCTCCGGAAGAACACGCTGAGCTATACCAGATTCAACAAGAGCTTCTAATCCTTTACGAGGTCTGTCCGAAAGTAACATTTTAGTAATTTCGTCGCGAATTCTTTCAGCAGAAACAATATCTAACCTATCTGCCATGTCCACAATCGCTTCAGCAGTATTTGCTTCGATACTAAACCCAAGTTGCGCAACAAAACGAACTGCACGCATCATACGCAAAGGATCGTCATCAAAAGATTGACGAGGATCAACCGGGGTTCGCAACACGCCTTTAGCTAAATCACTAGCACCGCCAAAAGGATCTACAAACTGTAAATCTGGCACGCGCAACGCCATTGCGTTGACAGTAAAATCACGCCTAGAAAGATCACCTTCTAAAGTATCGCCATATTGCACTTCAGGTTTACGAGAATCTGGATCGTACACATCAGAACGGTATGTAGTAATTTCAACTTTTACTTCTGTACCATCAGCACGTCGACGCATAGCTCCCAACGTGCCAAATTTGCGACCCATATCCCAAAAACCATCATGTCCCCAACGACGCAAAATAGGTTCAAACTCTTCGGGTCGAGCTGATGTACAAAAATCAAGATCATGCGACACGCGATGCAGTAGCATATCTCTCACAGGACCACCAACTAATGCAAGTTCATAATGACGCTCAGCAAAAAGTCGCCCCAACTCTATAGCTTCAGGCCAAACTTCGAAGTTCTCAGTCACCCTTACCGACACCCTTTCAGCAAAAATCAATCTATATTCCAGCATACCGTTACCCCAATGCACAGCGGATTGAGTAATGTTGACTATATGATTACTCCTGCAGACTTACGACGTACGCTCGCCAAGCTTGCGGATAATCATGCCCAAAATCAAGCTGCTCCTGTTATTACGCCACTTGATTTAGCTAAAATGCATAGAAAAAAGTCTTGCCAGCAAGACAGTTGTGAAGAACAAAATGTTGTTGATATTCCGCTGTTTTCTAAGGATGACAGCACTGCGCAAGACTCAGGATCACCGGAAGATAATCTTCAAAAAACATCTTCTTTCTCAGGCGTATCTCCAGCACTTATGCCACCACGCAGACAGGCAGATACTCCTACAACTTTTGCTTCTTTAGATGCGCAAGACTTGCCAATTATTCGAGAATATTCCGCAGGCGGTTTAGTATTTGACTCTCTCGGGCGTGTCGCAATTATTGCTCGTCATTCAAGAAGCGGACACCTTGAATGGTGTCTACCAAAAGGACATATAGAAAAAGGTGAAACACCCCAAGAAACAGCAGTTCGCGAAATTCATGAGGAAACGGGTATAGTTGGCGAAGTAGTAGATTCGATTGCCACAATCGACTATTGGTTTACAGGCACAACGCATAGAGTACACAAGCTAGTGCACCATTTTGCGTTACGTTACGTAAGTGGCGACTTATCTGTATTAGGAGATCCCGATCACGAAGCAGAAGATGCAATATGGGTGAATTTTAAAGAACTTAATGCAATACTAAGCTATCCAAATGAACGTAAAATTGCATGGCTTTATGCCAAAAAAGCACATAGGCGGTCTAACAGTGAAGAAACTCACGCGTAAACATCAGACCACAAATGCGTCTACTGTTCTAAAGCAGAAGGCACTTTCATACGTATTTTCTTTATTACGAATTACGTTACATACTTGCTTAATTTCTGCACGTTTTATTTTTATATTATTCGTAGTATTTGCAACAATTTTTGCTTTTCCAACAGCAAAATATGCAGGATTAGCAAATTACGCATATGCAAACACGAAAAAAGCAGATTTATCTGACAAAACTTCTACAAGACAAAATAAAAAACAATCTACGTATGAAAATCCGCATAGCAAGGGCATTGAAATAGATATAACTCAAGCAACGCCTGTAGTAACAGATAAAAGCGGATACCACCTTACTGCAACACTAAAAGCCGTAAAAACGGCACTTCCAGAAGGCACTTTACAACTTTCTATAAATTCCAATTACACTTTTGTTTCGCGCACGGACGTGCAAAATTGGTCGCAAGAGGAATCTCTTATACCAACTCCTCAAATTTTAGATTCCGTAAAAACTCCAAGTTTAGCTTCCGGTCACACGTGCACTCTTAGCTTTAACATACCTGCAGATAAACAAGAATTACGTTCCATCCTGAATTGGGGTCCCAAACCATTAAAAATTACGTATTTCTCACAAGATTATTCAAAATACAAATCGATACATTCTTTTTTGACAAGAGCAAATATTGGCATGCACTCAGCTAACTTACCAGCGATGAAACTTACTGCGCTCATGCCAATATTAATTCGTACACAAAACGATTTACGCAATTTTAAAGCTAATAACATTCAACCTAGCGATCATTTAGAAACGTTACTTAGAGCAGACAAAGATAGTATTCACAACATTATTGGGAAAGCTGATTTAGCAAATAAACACTCAAAATTACAAACAATCGCAGATTTAAGCACAATACAAGCATCGCATTTAACACTCAAACCAAGCGCTTATATGCAACAATCTGGTTTTGATATCAGTGCTTATGCAGATGACAATAATGACGATTTGTATAAATCGGCAGGAATTACTAAAGAAAAATGGTCTGCAAAAAATTCGCAATCGCAGAAAAATATTACTAAAGCAAATAATTCAAAACAAACAGACTCAACTAATCATAATTTAAATAAAGCTTATGCATGGCAAACATACGGCAAATGGACTATTCATGCACTAGAGCAAGCAAAACGTAATGGATATGAAACTGTTATTGCAACAGACGAATTTGACAATAATGCTTCACAGTTTGCTGTTAGAAATGGCATATACGATATAGATACGCCTGCAGGGAATGTGCGAGTTTTGTCACCTCAATCAGTGCTTACTCTTCTGGCAAACGGAAAGCCTACAAGCGATAACGCAACAAGCGAACGAACTCAGGCTGGGCGCATTAATCGTTTAGTGGCACAAAGCGCGTTCTACCAAATGGAACAGCCGTATGTTGATAGACATATTCTCATTACTTTTTCGAATAATGCATCTAATTCAAATATTGATGCTGTTATGAACGCATTAGAACAATCTCCTTGGCTGTCGTTAAGCGACTTGCAAACAATGGCAAATACGAAGCAAAATGCCTTGCCTGACTGGAAGAAAAATTCCATAATGCGTGAAATATCTCGCAACAGCTCTATAAGCGAGAATATTACTGAAAAACGACGCTCTTGCCTAAACGATTTGTCACATTCAAGGAAAGACGTTTTACGTTTTACTAAGAATATTCTCGACTATAGTTCCGCTAAGCATCCTCATAATACTGAGGGTGACGCTCAAGCACTTGCAAAACAAACAGCCAAAACAAAAAAACTTATTAACATAAAAGACTTAGAAAAGTATTTATTACGCTTATACGACGATATTTCTTTGCACGAATTTACCAATAATACGATCGAGCAGCAAGATTCAGCCAAAACTACTGCACACAGCAAGAAAAATAACAAGTCTTGTATAAGTAAAAATACTGCTAAGACTTTTGCAAATACACTGATGAATGGCATTCACATAATCCCACCGCATGATATTACTGCCGTAAGCGAAACAGCAAGCATGCCTATTACGATAAGCAACACATACTCTTACCCTGTGCAAGTGTATTTATCTGCAAATACTCATGCTATGGAAATTGTTACACGCCGTAAAACTTTAGTAAAAATTCCAGCTAATAGCGAAACTCAAGTAACTTTACCACTGAGAATCACTACATCAATTCACACAAAAGCTACTTTTGTGCTTGAAGACAATCAGCATCGCGTATTTGCAAAAGAACAAAGCACACTTATTACTAGTACACTGCAAATTAGTGATAAAAGCGGTACGATTATTATAGTATTTGCTTTCATTCTTGGTCTTCTTGGCCTTTGGAGGCAATTCCACCGTAAGAAGGATCCAGACGAATGAGTTCAGTAGGTCGAAATTCTGTAATTATGGCTAGCGGAACAGCCGCATCACGCATTACAGGTCAAATACGTACTATCTTATTAGCAGCAGCCCTTGGAACAACAGGTTTAGCAGCAAACGCATATCAAGCTGGATCTATGATTCCACAGCTAATATATACGCTTGTTTCAGGTGGAATTTTCAACGCTGTATTAGTACCGCAAATTGTTCGCACTCTCGAAAAGAAAAATGCCGAGGAACGCTTAAATAAACTTATTACATTTGCAATTCTTCTGCTTCTCGCGCTAACAGTTCTTATGTCTATAGCAACGCCTGTGCTCACTATGCTATACGCCGGCGGAAGCGCCGAAATGCAAACATTAACATGTTCATTTACTTTATGGTGCATGCCTCAAATTTTCTTTTACGGTATTTATACAGTACTTGGGCAAGTTTTGGCAGCAAAAGAGCATTTTGCCATGTACGCGTGGAGTTCAGTTGCAGCAAATATTATTAGTTGCCTAGGCTTTGGCGTTTTTATCATCATCTTTGGTAAAGCAAATAGGATGCCACTAAGTTTTTGGAATGGCAATACTCTTTTGCTCACTGCAGGATTCTGGACTATTGGCGTAGCAGCACAAGCCTTAGTGTTATTCCTACCTCTTATAAAATGCGGAATACACTACAAGCCAAGTTTTGGTATACGAGATATCGGTTTAAGATCAATGGGCCCTGTTGCTGCATGGAGCATGGGCATTGTTATTGTTACACAAATAGTTGTAATGATTACTACGCATATAACAACAAGCGTCCCATTTGTTGCCGAAAAACGTTTAGGATTAGATCAGTTTGAAGTAGCAGGTAATGCTACTTATCAAAACGCTTACACAATGTTCCTATTGCCCTACTCTTTAGTTGCAGTATCTGTTGCAACAGCAATTTTCCCTAAAATTTCACGCTCCATTGCATCTCACGATTTACATAGCGCGCGCAATGATTTAAGTGAAGCACTCAGGCATGTAAGCATAATTATGTGCTTCTTTACAGTCATTTTTATTGTTATTCCGACACCTATTTCGTTAGCTTTAATACCATCAATAAGTGTTCAAGAAGCAAACCTTATGTCTGCACCTCTAATGATGCTAGCTTTTGGCTTGCCTTTAACTAGTAGCTATTTGATTATTCAACGCACATTCTTTGCTTTTGAAGACGGTAAAAGTCCTTTTATTTTCGCAGCAGCGCAACTTCTTACTGAGCTTTTTGCCTTTGTATGTTGCATTAATGTACTGCCACCTACTTATTGGGTTACAGCTTTAGGCTCATCAGTTTCAATAAGCTACTTCTTGACTTTCCCATCACTTGTTCATATGCTTCGAAATCGTTTCAACAATGACTTAGATGATCGAAATCTTGCAATTACGCATATAAAAATTACTATTGCTTCAATAGTATCTATTGTTGTTGGTCTCTTAGTGAGTAAACCGCTATTGCATGTTTTAAACTTCAATTCCCCACATATGCATGGAATATTAAGGTGGGTATACGCAATACTTATTTGCGCAATAACAACAATTATTATTGCTGTTGTTTATCTGTCAGCACTCTTACTTTTGAAGACCAGAGAACTTGTAGATTTGTCTGCCCCAATAATTAGTAAGCTTGCCCAAAAGATTCCTGCTCTTGCTCCTCTTGCTAAAATTTTTGAAGAAACTGCAAAAAGTCAATCACAGCACGAACAGAAAAATCTTAGAATTCCGCGTAGAATACAATCCGATGCAAAATATCATGATTCTTCTAACAGCAAAAACTTCTAAGAGCGTAGTTTCATATTGAGCTTTTCCTTAAAATATGTGATTATTTGGGAAATTATTTCAATAACAGCAAAATGCTGTACATAACATGACGGCTCACCAGTACAATTATGTGTTAGTAAAAAATGTTAAGTTACTTATTGCACATGCGTAGGAAGATGAGGAACAAATGGAACCTCGGTTAGGAGATATTGTACTAAATCGATACGTACTAGTATCGCTTTTGCGCAACGAAGCAGGCTTGCAAGTATGGCAAGCCAATGACCGCATACTTACGCAGGATTGCCAGCTTTTTATTGTACGAGATTCACGTTTTTTGCCGCAAGTAAATACAATTGCATCAACCTTGGCTTTATCGCATAGCCGCAAGTTTACGCAAGTACTTCAATTACGGCATCATGATTCTGTTGCAATTATTGTTACAGCTTTAGATCGCGGTATTACTATCAATGATTATTTGGCTCTTAAAAAAGCACCTTTAAGCTACGAAGCAATAAGAACTATTGTTGCAGAAACTGCACAAGCTTTAAGCAGATTACTTGCTAGCAATATTACTCACCACGCTGTTTCTAGTGACACTGTTCGCATAAGTTCTTCAGGAATTGAGTTAGCAGATACTCCAGTAAGTCCTCTTTTGGAAGATGTGACTCAAAAAGATGATGATCAAATTCCAAGGCAAAATGTTGAACATATTGCAACTAAGCAACTTGCATCATTGTTATACACTTTGATTACTAGAACTTCTTCTCGAATACAAGCTCGTTTTGATGCGTCTCTTTTGCCAGATAATACTCCTTCAGAATTTAGGATGATTTGCACAAGAAGCCTAGCTTCAAATAAAAATAACAACGTAATACCTATGGCGTCTATTGCAGAATTAGTAGCATTATTAGGTTCATACACGCCTTTATCGAAGCTCACAACAAGAGATATTGTGCTTGATGGTAAAACAAGTGTTGCTTCTATTAGCAATGTTCGACTTCGCGAAGCAAAAGATGATTGTATACTACCTTTGCCTGAAGGTCTTTCACAAAGTGAAGAAGAATTTGATGCACAATTAATGCAAAGAAATAATCAGGATTCTAACGATTTTTCTTCAACTAATTCAGCCAACACTATTTCAAATAATACAAATGGATCCGCTAAGTTAAGTGATAGCTTCAAAAATGCTGGAAGAACATTGGGATCTCTTCTTAAAAGAAGCAATACTAACTCAGATTCTGAAGGCATTGGTAACAATAGTTTTAGTGACGAAACTAACACTAATACAGATATAGATTTTCATGATATTGCAGCAGCAGAAATGGCTAGCATTCTCGCTCCTACAGAACTTGATACAGACGATGCTCTTTTCCCAACATTGTCTGCTTCATATAAACATTTTCCCGATACTGCTACGTCTAAAAATATTTTTGATCACGTTGAAAATACAAGAAATCAAACTTCCAAAAATACTATTAGCGAAACAGGCGTAGTTAGTAGTTTTGATTTTGGGCATCTTCTTACTGAAAATAATCAACACACAGAATTAATCTCAAGACCACAAAACTTAACTTCAGAAGGCGAAGCTACTGGTCGCGTTCCTGTTGTTGATTCTCACGGAAGATTTGTAGCTCCTGGAGAGGAATCAGCAAGAGCACTTAGAGACGAAATAAACAATGACCAAAACGACGATATCCAAGAAAATGGAGCACTTTCTTTGCCGCCAAGCTTCCAGCCTCTGGAACAAACTGCTAATTTGCACAAACAAAAGCAGAATACACAAAATAACAACACTATTGCAGATGCTAAGATTTGGTGGGGTCTTTCAACCAAAGTTATTGTTATCGGGGCTGTTTCGTTACTCCTTGTAGCTGGATTAGCTTTGGCATTACATGGTTTATTTGGCAATCATGAAAGCACAGGTAGCTTCGGAAACAACGGCTCATGGGATAGCACTAGTCTAGAAAATGTTCCGTTTAGTAGCCAAGGTATTCTTCCTCAAGAAAAACAACCTGTTAAGAAAAATATGGGTCGTAAGCAAGTAAAACCTGTGCCTAAGCCTAAAATTCCTACTAATAACGTTGCTTACGAAGCTGATCGTTATCAATTCTTAAGCTTCCCGGCTAATCAAGCTGGATATGGATACTATATTCACTTAACCGAACCACAAACTGTGTATCGCTTCGTTGTTTCGATACGTTCCTCTGGAGGTCACGCATATTTGTTGGCAGATACTAAGGATGATCCAACTAAGGGAACTCAAGTAGCAGAATTTACATTCGATGAAAGCGGAACAACAGATGTAAAACTTAAGAAGATTGTAAAATCTCAAGATTTCATGCTATGGGTTCCAAAAGATAGCATGCCTAAGAACAGTTTGTACATCAATTCTGTAAAACTGTATTGAATCTCTTATAATAAGTGCTTTTAAGGAAATAAGTAATGGAAAATAAACTTCGAAAAGTTATCATAATTGGATCCGGACCTGCAGGATACACTGCTGCAATATATTTGGGTCGCGCTGGGTACAAACCACTTGTTATTGCTGGAGCTCTTACTCCAGGCGGTCAATTGATGAACACAACGGAAGTAGAGAATTATCCAGGATTCCCAGAAGGTATTTTAGGCCCTGACTTAATGGAGTCTATGCAAAAACAAGCTGAAAAATTTGGTGCAGAAATATTGCTGAACGATGTCACTTCTGTAGACTTTAAAAGCGCTATAAAGCTCGTTACTACCGATGACGGTATAACTTATGAGTTCGACGCAGTTATTGTCTCTACGGGCTCGCAAGTGCGCAAATTGGGCGTTCCGGGAGAACTCGAGTACTCCGGCAGAGGTGTATCTTATTGTGCAACTTGCGACGGCTTCTTCTTCCGAGGAAAACCAATTACTGTAGTTGGTGGAGGAGATTCTGCTTTTGAAGAAGCATTGTTCCTCACACGATTTGGTTCTTCTGTTACTTTAATTCACCGCAGAGATGAATTCCGCGCTTCAAAGATTATGGTTGATAGAGCAAAAGAAAACGAAAAAATCAAATTTATTACAAATAGCGTTGTAGATGAAGTGCACGGCAACGATGTAGAAGCTACTTCACTTACTGTTCGCAATGTTATTACAGGAGAAACTCAAGAAGTTGAGTCAGCTGGATTGTTTGTGGCAATTGGTCACACTCCTGCAACAAAGTTCTTAAACGACCAATTAAAACTTAATGAAGATGGAACAATTGTTGTTGATGGTGCAACTACTCGCACTTCTGTTGAAGGCGTTTTTGCTGCGGGAGATGTTGTCGACAACATGTATCGTCAAGCAATTTCTGCAGCAGGAATGGGATGCAGAGCAGCTCTTGATGCTCAAACTTATCTTAACGAAAAATACGCTTAAATCTTACTCATTACACAAAGGCTTACTAAAAGTAAAAGCATAAATACAATTAAATTTACGTGTGACATTACAGTCTAAGCTATTATATTGTAGACAAATGTCACACGTATTTTATTAAAACTACTATTC
>NZ_LWSR01000001.1:0-57504 GCF_001660745.1 Gardnerella sp. 26-12 | reverse complement strand
AGATGTGTATAAGAGACAGGCGGTACACTTTTGCGGAAAAGTAAAATTTTAATCAAAAATAAAACTTGACTCAAACAGAATAAAATAAGCAAAATAAGCAAAATAAGCAATAAAAGAGGCAAAAATGAGCAAAATTTGCAATATCAACGAAGAATCCCTGCAAATGGCAGCGCAAATTATTAACGAAGGCGGCGTAATCGTAGTGCCGACTGACACCGTGTACGGCGTTGCTTGCGATCCATTCAATGAAGCTGCTGTTGCAAAAATTTACGAGCTTAAGCGCAGACCGCACACAAAGGCGCTGCAAATTTTAATGAGTGGAGTGGAAGATTTAGAAAAACTTGGGCTTTATTTGCCTTCTCCGCTGGATATTCTAGGTAAAAAGTTCCTTCCGGGCGGATATTCTCCGATTGCGCGTGCGAAGAAGGATTCAGTTGCTTCAAATCTTGCAACGCTGTGCAAAACGAATGAAACTGATGCTCAAAACGATGCGAAAACTCAAGCAACTCAAGGCGTGCGCGTGCCGGATTGCCCTGAATTAATGCAAATTTTGCGAGTCACCGGTCCACTGGCTGCTTCTAGCGCGAATCGCAGCGGTAACGAAAGTGCAGACAGTGTAGAAGAAGCATTTGCAGCTTTCGGCAACGAAATTCCGCTGTATTTGAACGCAGGCCCGACTTGCTCGCACGTGGCAAGCACGGTAGTTGGCGCGGATTCAAGCGATAAAGACGGTATTGTGATTTTGCGCGAAGGTGTGATTTCGGAGAGTGAAATTCGTAATGCGTTAAGTGAGTAAGTTTATTAACTTATTTCTGGTACTAAATTTCTGGTACTAACAAATCGCTACAATCAAAATAAGCAAGCGAAAATTTAGCAAACGCTGCTAAAACCAACGAAGTAATCGCATAGCAAAGGACGCATTCATGAGGGTATACCTGTTTATTGCAGCAATTGCAGGCGGTGCTACGTGGCTTATTATGCCGCTTGTTCGTCACCTTGCAATCCGTATGGGTGCTGTTGGCAAAGTTCGCGCGCGCGATGTGCATACTATTCCAACGCCACGTATGGGTGGTGTAGGTATGCTTTTTGGTTTCGCAGTTGCGATGGCTTTCGCTAGTTCTATGCCATTTATTTCCGGGCTTTTTGCAGGAACGCACCAGCCGTGGGTTGTACTAGCAGGAGCCGTTATGATATGCCTGCTTGGGGTATGCGACGACATTTGGGATCTAGATTGGATGCTAAAGCTTGCCGGTCAGCTGCTTATAGCTGTTTTTGTAGCGTGGGGAGGGTTGCAAATCGTAACTTTGCCGCTAGGATCGCTCGTAACGGCATCTCCAAGCGTGTCAATCGCAATAACTGCAATACTAATCGTTGCTTCAATTAATGCAGTAAATTTTGTAGATGGGCTGGACGGACTGGCTTCTGGAATCGTTGCAATCGGCGGCATTGCCTTCGCAACATACTCATACATGCTTGCGCGCACGTCGCCATCCTACGCTTCAATGGCAACTCTTATTGACGTTGCAATGGTAGGTATGTGCGTTGGATTTATTATGCACAATTGGCATCCAGCAAAACTTTTTATGGGTGACTCAGGCTCCATGTTAATCGGCTACTTAATTACTTGCGCGTCGATTATTATGACCGGCCATTTGGATCCTTCCGCCGTTCATACGAGTATTTATTTGCCTGTATTTATGCCGATTTTGTTGCCGATTCTTGTGCTGTTTTTGCCGGTTCTTGACATGTGCTTGGCTATTTTTAGGCGTGTTGCTAAAGGGCAGTCGCCAATGCATCCGGATCGCATGCACTTGCATCATCGCATGCTGCGCATTGGGCATTCTGTGCAGGGTGCTGTGCTGATTTTGTGGGGATGGGCTGCGCTAATTGCGTTTGGCTCTATTATGATTTTGTTCTTTAAAGCTGTGTATGTGCTTGTTGGAATGATTCTTGCTGCTGCGCTACTTACTGTGCTCACAATGATGCCGTACTTGCGTTGTCGCCTGCCCGAACTTCGCAATTCGTAACAACTGCTTAATTTTGTTTTTCTTAATGTGGCGTGGCGCTCAAAACGTGCGAGTACGCTCGCGCTATAAGCGCTCGCTACGAAACTCGCGTTGGAAGTCCACTGGACTTCCAACTTGAGCGAGTTTCCGCTCCGAATTGCTTTCGCGCGCGCTGTGCTGCGCTCAAGCATGTCGTCGCGCCCGCGTTTGGAGGGTGCGTTTCGGCAAACGTCATAGCAAAAACGTATAGTAACCCTATGGCTACAACTGATATGAACACGGAATCCGTGTATGCTCCTGTTCCACCAATTTTCGAGAAGCTCGGTCTCGCTTATGACGATGTCCTTTTGCTTCCAAACGAAACTGATGTTATTCCGTCCGAAGTGGATACTTCCACTCGTCTGACTCGCGAAATTACCATGAAAGTGCCGACTATTTCGGCAGCTATGGATACTGTTACCGAGTCCGATATGGCTATTGCCATGGCGCGTAACGGTGGCATTGGAGTACTTCACCGCAATCTTTCTATTGATGATCAAGCTGCGCAGGTTGATATTGTTAAGCGCAGTGAATCCGGTATGATTACCGACCCGCTTACTGTTCACCCAGATGCTACGCTCGCCGATTTAGATAAATTGTGCGGGCGTTTCCATATTTCTGGTCTTCCGGTAGTGGATAGCGAAAATCGTTTAGTTGGTATTATTACCAACCGCGATATGCGTTTCATTGCTTCCGAAGACTACGATTGCTTGAAAGTTAAGGACGTGATGACGCGCGAAAATCTCGTCACCGGTCCTTCAAATATTTCTAAGGAAGATGCTCACCGCTTGCTTGCGGATAACAAGATTGAAAAGTTGCCTTTGGTTGATGCTGAAGGTAAGCTTACAGGCTTGATTACTGTTAAGGACTTTGTGAAGACTGAACAGTATCCGGATGCTACTAAGGATGATCAGGGTCGCTTGCGCGTTGCTGCTGGCATTGGCTTCTTGGGTGATGCTTGGCAGCGTGCGTGCGCTCTTATGGAAGCTGGAGTTGACGTGCTTGTGGTCGATACCGCAAACGGCGAGGCTCGCTTGGCTCTCGACATGATTCGTCGCATTAAGGCAGATAAGGCTTTCGACGGCGTGCAAATTATTGGCGGAAATATTGCAACTCGCCAAGGCGCACAGGCTATGATTGACGCTGGCGTTGACGCTGTAAAGGTTGGCGTTGGTCCAGGCTCTATTTGCACTACGCGTGTTGTTGCAGGCGTTGGCGTGCCTCAGCTTACCGCAGTTTACGATGCGGCTCAGGCTTGCAAGGCTGCTGGAATTCCATGCATTGCAGACGGTGGTATTCACTATTCCGGCGATATTGCTAAGGCTTTGGTTGCAGGCGCGGACACTGTTATGCTCGGCGGCACTTTGGCTGGATGTGAGGAAGCTCCAGGCGAGAAGGTTCTTCTTCACGGCAAGCAGTACAAACTTTACCGCGGCATGGGCTCGCTTGGTGCAATGGCTCCTCGCGGTAAGAAGTCTTATTCGAAGGATCGTTACTTCCAGGCAGACGTTACCAGCTCCGACAAGGTGGTTCCAGAAGGCGTTGAAGGCGAAGTTCCATATCGCGGTCCGCTTAACGCTGTGCTTTACCAGCTTCTCGGCGGCTTACACCAGTCAATGTTCTACGTTGGTGCGCACAATATTAAGGAAATGCAAGAGCGCGGCCGCTTTATTCGCATTACTGATGCTGGCCTTCGCGAATCTCATCCTCACGATATTGTGATGACTGCAGAAGCACCAAACTACAGCGGTTTCCACAACTAAGTCGCGTGGTGCGTAAGTTGCGCGATTAAATCGCGTATAAGTCGCGTATAAATCGCAAGTAATTTTGCATTAAACGACGAAAAGTTAAGCAAGTTATCTACAACTTGCCTGCTTTTCGTCGTTTTTAATACGCGTCTCGTCGGTACGAAGATGTAGGCTGATGGGTTCGAAAAAATATTAGGAAAGGAACGAAAATGGCTGAAGCTAAGGAAGATCTTACGTTTACGCCGGAAGAGTCGCGCTTAATTTGGATTGATTGCGAGATGACTGGACTCGATATTTTCCATGACGAATTATGCGAAGTATCTGTAGTTCCAACTGATTTTAATCTGAAAGTTTTGGACGACGGAATTGATTTAGTGATTAAGCCAAGCGACGCCGCTGTGGCTCATATGAACGATTTTGTGCGCAATATGCACACTTCTTCTGGACTTGTTGACGAGTGGAATAAAAACGGTTTGCCTTTGGAAGAAGCGCAAAAGCAGGTAGTTGAATACGTAAAGCGCTTCCTGCCGGCTCGCGGAAAAGCTCATCTTGCTGGAAACTCCGTTGGTTCCGACAAAAAGTTCCTCGACCGTTACATGCCAGATTTAATGGCAAATCTGCACTATCGTGTAATCGACGTAAGTACGTTGAAGGAAATTTCGCGCAGGCTTTACCCGGACGTTTACCGCAATAAGCCGGCAAAACACGGCGGTCACCGCGCGCTCGCGGATATTATTGAGTCGATTGATGAGCTTCGTTACTACCGCGATATGATGTTCGTTCCAGCTCCAGGCCCAAGCGAGTCTCAAGCAAAAGCCGGTGCGCAACACATTGAAAGCACGAGCTTGCTTCGTGACTATGAGCGTCGCGGAGAGGCGCTAGAAGACGTAAATTCCGCAGAAAAGCGCGACTACTAAACACAACGCTACTATTAAATAAAGCGCGACTACTAAACGCAATAAAAGGTACTGCCAATGAAGCAATCCGAAGCCTTAACCATAATCAACGCTGGCGCGAGCGCGTTCATTACCGGCGCTCCGGGTGCAGGTAAAACCTACGTATTAAACGAAGCTATTCGCGCAATGCGAAAGAACGGTTTAAGCGTTGCTGTAACTGCCTCTACCGGTATTGCGGCAACGCACTTAAACGGTCAAACCATTCACTCGTGGAGTGGAGTTGGAGTTTCAAACGCGCTTACGGATACGCTTCTTAAAACAATTAGAGCTAGGCGAGGAAAGCGCATAAAAGCCACGGACGTGCTCGTGTTGGACGAAGTTTCCATGATTCACGCGTGGCTTTTTGACATGGTTGATGAAGTTTGCCGGAAGGTGCGCAAAAATCCCGCTCCTTTCGGCGGGCTTCAAGTAGTTATTTCGGGCGACTTCTTCCAATTGCCGCCTGTTAGCACTTCTATGCGAAATCGTGACGTGTTCGAGCCGAGCTCGGAGTTTATTTCGTCGCGCGAAAAGTATACTGCAGCTGGAAAAAATCCGGAAGGCTATATTACGGAATCGTTTGCATGGGACGCTTTGAAACCTGTTGTGTGCTATTTAACTGAGCAACATCGTCAGGATGACGGCAAGTTGCTAGAAGTTTTGACGGATATTCGTAGCGGTCTCGTGAGTGACGACGATAAGCAAGTGCTTGCTAGCCGCCTTGGTGAGTATCCGCAAGATGACGAAGTTGCAGTACATCTTTTCCCAACGAACTCGCAAGCAGATGGCTTAAATAATATGCAGCTTGCGGAAATTGATTCTGAGCCTCACGAATTCGTTGCAACAGAAGCCGGGCCTAAAAATCTTGTTGATCGCTTAAAAAAGAATATGCTTGCTCCGGAGCGTTTAGTTTTAAAGGCTGGGGCTGCTGTGATGGCGTTGCGAAACGATCAGGAAAAGCAGTATGTAAACGGCTCTGTTGGGCGTGTGTTGCGTTTTGCGCCTGAATCTAAGGGCGGATGGCCGATTGTTGAGTTTGAAAACGGCAATATTGTAACTCTTAAGCCTGCAGCGTGGGAAATGACGGACGGTGAGACTGTACTTGCTAGCGTAAATCAAGTGCCTCTTCGTTGCGCGTGGGGAATTACGATTCATAAGTCGCAAGGTATGACTCTCGATAGTGCGGTAATGGATTTGCGTAGAACTTTCGCTCCCGGAATGGGATATGTTGCGCTTTCTCGCGTGGAAAATCTGGGCGGTCTTTATTTGGAAGGTATTAACGATCGCGCGTTTAGTGTTTCGGCGGATGCTGTACTGCTAGACGGATCTTTGCGTGAGGCGTCAAGGTGCGCAAGTGAGCTGCTTGCTAGCGATGGGGCTTCCTCGTTTGTTGCCAAAAAAGCAGATGGTGATTTTGCGGATCAGCAGGAGTTTAGTCTTTTTGAAAATGCCGGTGATGGCGTTACGGACGAATTTTCTTTCGACGACGAGTTTTAATATTCTATAAGTTTTTGCCTTGCGCACGGCATAAACTACTCGCGGCTGAGTCGTTTTGGTCGGATTTTGCCTTAGAAGCGGCATAAACTACTCACACCTGAGTTGTTTTGGTCGCTTTGTTATATTTTTGCACGTTATGATTTAATCGAGTATTACTTTTGTTGATGCGTGTAGACAAGTGTTTATGTCCTCATGCGCAAATAGATTGGAACGCATGAATTCCAATGTACTTCGTATGTCTCAGCTATTCCTTCGTACGCTGCGCGAGGATCCTGCAGACGCGGACGTGACTTCCGCAAAACTTATGCAGCGCGCAGGCTATATTCGTAAATCTGCACCAGGTGTGTGGACTTGGCTTCCGCTAGGACTTAAGGTTTTGAACAAGGTTCAGGCGATTATTCGCGACGAAATCAACGGTATCGGTGCGCAGGAAGTTCACTTCCCGGCACTTCTTCCGCGCGAGCCTTACGAGGCTACCAACCGTTGGGAAGAATATGGCGACAATATCTTCCGTCTTAAGGATCGCCACCAAGCTGACTATCTTCTTGCTCCAACGCACGAAGAAGTTTTCACGCTCCTTGTTAAGGATATGTATTCTTCGTACAAGGATTTACCAGTTACTTTGTACCAGATTCAAACGAAGTATCGCGACGAATTTCGCCCGCGCGCTGGCCTTATTCGCGGCCGCGAGTTTATTATGCAGGATGGTTACTCGTTCTCGATTGACGAAGATGGTTTGAAATCTGCTTACGTTGAGGAGCGCGCTGCTTACGCTCGAATTTTCGACCGTTTAGGAATTAAATACGTGATTGTTCACGCTGTTTCCGGCCCAATGGGTGGTTCTGATTCCGAGGAATTCTTGGCTCCAATGCCAATTGGTGAAGATACTTTTGCGCTCGCACCTTCAGGAAAAGCTTGGAATGTTGAGGCTCTTACCACTCCAGAAATGCAAGATGTTGATTACTCAGCAACTCCTGCAGCGCAATCTCTCGAAACTCCAGACGCTAAGACGATTGAAGCTTTGGTTAAGGTTTCTAACGACTTGCATCCGCGTAAAGATGGTCGCGAATGGCAAGCAGACGACACTTTGAAGAACTTGATTATTGCTGTTAAGCATCCGGCAGATGCTGAAGGCGGCGAGCATGAGGAGCCATGGCGCGAAATCGTGGCGATTGGTATTCCAGGGGATCGCCAAGTAGATATGAAGCGTCTTGAAGCTCAGTTTGCTCCTGCAGAAATCGAAGAAGCAACTGAGGATGATTTGAAGTCTCATCCTGAGTTCGTTAAGGGCTACATTGGTTTTAGCGTATTAGGTCCTCAAGCTCGCAAAGAGGGTAGGGGTATTGCAAATCCTGTCCGCTACTTGATGGATGCTCACGTTGCAAAGGGAAGTGCCTGGATTACAGGAGCTGACGAAGACGGAAAGCACGTTTACAACGCTGTTTACGGCCGCGATTTTGAGGCGGACGGTGTTGTTGAAGCAGCCCAGGTTCGCGATGGCGATATGAGCCCAGATGGTTCCGGTCCGTTGAGCTTCGAACGCGGTGTGGAAATCGGCCAGGTGTTCCAGCTTGGCTTAAAGTATTCTAAGGCTTTGGGCTTAAGCGTTCTTAACGAAAATGGTAAAGCTGTGCCAGTTTGGATGGGTTGCTACGGTATTGGCGTTAGCCGCGTGATCGCATGCTTGGCAGAAACACATCACGACGACGCTGGTCTCGCATGGCCTATGGCGATTGCTCCAGCTCAAGTTCATGTTGTTGCAACAGGCAAAGATCAAGTTGCTTTCGACGCTGCTGAAAAGGTTGTTGAAGAGCTTAGTAAGCAGGGAATCGAAGTAATCTTTGACGACCGTCCAAAGGTTTCTCCAGGCGTAAAGTTTAAGGATGCTGAGCTTGTTGGCGTGCCGCTGATTGCTGTTGCTGGTCGCGATACAGTGAACAATGGAACTATTGAAATCCGCAATCGCGATGGCTCAAACGTTGAGGCAGTTCCAGTTGACGAGGCTGCTGCTCGAATCGTATCTCGCATAAACGATTTGCTTAAGTAACGACCTGTTTTACAATTTGCCGCCAGGAATACTACTATTCTTGGCGGCATTATTTTATTGTATTCATATTAATTTATTGTGGTGTGAGTTTAGTGGATTTCTCGAATTGCGATTTTATTTTCCTTAAATATCAGTTTCGCCTCCAAATTCGTCATTCGAAATGTTTGCGTTAGAGTTATTTTGTTGTGCATTGTTCTTCTGCTGTACTTGATTACTTTCTTTCGTATGATCATTTTTAGCGGAATCAGCGTTTCGCTTTGTAAATTGCGTAGTTCCGCGATTTAAATCGTGCCCAATAGCAGAAGCTTCCAAAATTACGCGATTATAATCGTTTCCATCTTTTGTCCAGCTTTCTGTACTCAAATTGCCATATACAACGATTGCATCGCCTTTATGAACGCTTTTTAGCACGTTTGAAGCCAAAGTCCTATACGCTTTCACAGTCATCCAAGTAGTTGGACGCTCATGCCATTGCTGTTCGTCGTTGCGGTAATATGATTGCGTGCTCGCGATTCGTAGCGAACAAGCCGGAGAATTTTCACTTCGCCCAAAGTTTACAGGCTCAGCGCCTACGTATCCACTAATAGTCACGGTCGACTGTTGTTGTGCCATATTTCATAGTCCTTTCACAATTTGGACTGCAGCCATTTCAGCCCCGAAATACAGAGCCATCATTGCCTCTGAGCTTCGCAGCCACGAGGAAATGCCGCAGTAATAACAACTATGAACTTTGCGCAACAACTTTGCCAGCAAACTTTTCTATTGTGGTTAAAACCTAGGTTTTATCCACAATGTAATTAATCTCTTGACTACAGAAAAATATTTAGTAAAAGCTCAACAATTAACTGTACATGCGTAATCATTCCTCATTGCAGGGTAGTATTGAGCAAACGTATTGAAAATATTGAATGTAGTGAAGAAGATATTTATGGTGGAAAGTAATCAGCAATATGCGAAGCATAAATCTAATATGCGCATAAGTTAGGTTAGTATTCTTGTTATTTCGGCTGTATGCCTAACTGTGTGTGCAATATCGCAAAATTTTGCTGATTTTACTTTAGAACATTCTAAGGCGTATCATCAGGCGTATAATCGCGAATATCATCACGAATATCATCAAAATCCAATAATTCAAACAACTAATTCTGCTTCTTCTGCAGCTTTTATTCAGTCAAGTAATGTAGCGCGTTACGTTCTTTCGTCTATTCAAAACGCAAGATCTAGGCTTTACGATGATCGCAGCACGTATTTTAATGGCGTTCCTTTGCAAGATTACGTGAGCCGCTACGGTCTTACTAAAGAAGCGTATGTTAATAATATTCAGTAGGATTCTGCAAATGAAGAGGATGCTTTTCCGTCGCGCGCAAGAAACCGCTCAGCATGGGCAGTTTGGCCATTTTGGCCCAGATGGTGTTAGTGAGCCTGATTACACTGGCCGAAAGGCGTGGGGTGAAAATTTAAGTTGGGGTGTGGATCTTGCTGGTTCTATGCAATTGTGGATTCAAGATGAAGAGTCGGCTTTGCGCGCAACCGGCGAAAGTTTTAACGAAGATAATGGTCATTTGTATCAGATTTTGAATCCTAGCAATATTTCTTTCGGTTACGGAGAGGCTTCGGGCGGCCCTTATGGTGTTGTTGGAGCGTTGACACTGTCGGAATATAACGGTGATATTGATTATCTGGATGGCAAGATTGGCCCAGAATCTCCCGAAGAGCAAAAAAGCGTGCTGAAGAGGAGCGAAAGAAGAAGGAAGAGCAGAAGCGTAAAGACGAGGAAGCTAAGAAGAAAAAAGCTTTGGCTAAAAAGAAGCATTTGAAGCATAAGCATCATAAAAAGTTGGCGAAAGCTATGAAGAAAAATGCTTCAACGTATAAATTTATTGTGATTATTTTTGCGATTTTAAGCGTGCTGGTTTTGTGCACTATTGCAGTGGTGGCTTGGATTTTCTTAAGACGAAGAATGATTTCTAAAAATAGAAAATAATAAGCCTGCAAACGTTTATTAAGCGTCTGCAGGCTTCTATTTTTGACTTATTCGCGACTTATTTGCGATTTATTTGCGATTTATTCGCAACTTACCAAATGTGCACGCGCTCAGCAGGGTCGAGCCACATCTCGTCGCCTTCTTTAACGTCGAAGGCATCGTAGAACAAGTCTACGTTACGAGCAATGCCGTTAGTGCGGCATTCGGCTGGGGAGTGCGGGTCGATTTGAAGCAGCTGTTCCGCAATTTCATTACGAGCCTTGGAACGCCATACTAACGCGTAGCTTAAGAAGAATCGCTGCAAAGCAGTGAAACCATCTACTTCAGGAGCGTTCAGCAAAGTTTCGCGAATCGCATCTTCACTTCCGTCAATTTCATGCCCTTCACTCTTTTGCAAAGCGAAAGCGTATGCTTTAAGCGCAATAGTCACGCCGCTTAAATCGCCAATATTTTCGCCGATTGTTAAAGCACCGTTTACGTGAGGCATCGCATTGCGCTCTTCTTTGCTCTTCAAGTGAGAGTACTTAACAATAAGCTGCGTTGGTGTGAAAGCATTGTATTGCTCAATAAGCTTCTTAGTGCGCTCAGTGAAGTTGGTTTTGTCTTCTTCAGTCCACCAATTGTTAAGCATGCCGTCGCCGTCGTATTCGCAACCTTGGTCGTCAAAACCGTGGCCGATTTCGTGGCCAATCACTGCACCAATAGCGCCATAATTTGCTGCGTCTGGAGCGCTCGGGTTAAAGAATGGTGGTTGCAAAATTGCAGCAGGGAATACGATTACGTTAAGCAATGGATCGTAGTAAGCGTTCACAGTTTGCGGAGTCATCTGCCATTCTTCGCGATCCACGGGCTTTCCAGCTTTCGCAGTATTCTTACCGAAGCCAAATCGATAAACTTCGCGCATATTTTCAACTAAACCAGCGTCTTCCTTAATATTTAACGCAGAGTAGTCAACCCAATGGTTTGTGTAACCAATATTTGGCTCAAATTTACTAATCTTTTCCAAAGCCTTCGCTTTAGTTTCCTCACCAAGCCAGCTGCTGTGAGAAATCGACTCGCGGTAAGCGTTAATAAGATTGTCAACTAAGCCTTGCATATATTCCTTAGAAGACTCAGGGAAATGCAATCGCACGTATTCGCGTCCAACTTCCTCGCCGCAGGCATCGTCAACAACTCCGACTGCTCGCTTCCAGCGGTCGCGCTGCTTTGTGGCACCAGAAAGCACTTTGCCGTAGAAGTCGAATCGCGCTTGTGCAAAATCTTCACTAAGTAAGCTTGCCCAGCGCAAAATCACGTGCACGCGCGCCCAAAGCTTTAAATCTTCTAAGTCGGCTTCTTGCCAAATCTTATTCAAACCTTCCATAAAGCTTGGCTCGTGAACTACAACTTTGTTAAAAGCTTCACGAAGGTTGATTGGCTGATTTGTTGCTTCTTCGCAATTATCGTACGCTTTTTGAGTAGCGTCTAAGAAAGCGTCGAGATTAAGCGCTTCAAGAGTTTTTGCTAAATCGGCATAATTGTAAGGATTATAGGTTTTTTGAGAATCGCGAGTTGCTACGTTATCCCAATGGTAGCTCGCTATTTTAGTTTCAACATTCAAGAAACGCTCGGCTTGCGCTTGTGTAGTAGTTGCGTCTCCGTAGCCTGCTAAGCGCAGCAAAGAAGCTACCATTTTTACATATTCAGTGCGAATTGGAGCGTAGTTATCTTCGCGATAGTATGCTTCGTCTGGCAAGCCCAATCCCGATTGCTCAATATGCATAATATTCGTCTTAGGATCTTTAGGGTCTCCGTAAACGCCAAAATAAAACATTGCATCTGGACCGCCGTACGGATTAAGCGCGCCAATAGTGCGAACCAAATCTTCCTTAGTTTCTGCTGAATCCACAGCGTCTAAATCGCCCTTAATTGGCGTAATTCCAGCTTTTTCAATAGATGCGGTATCCAAATAGTTACGGTATAAGGTTTGCGACTTTTTGGCTGGGCAATTTTCGTTTTCTAAAATATCTCGAATTTGCTTTTCTGCATCTTCCGCAAGCTTGTGGAAAGCACCATACATTGGTTTGTCTTCTGGGAGAGTGTAAGTGTCAATCCAAGGACCGTTTATGTAACGGAATAAATCGTCTTGTGGTCGAGTAACCGAAGAGAAGGATGCAGGGTCGAAATCTACAGCAGAAATTTCCTTCTGTGATTCCTTATTATTACTATTATTTTCATTGTTGTTAGACATGTGCCTAGATTACATGTATTAAGCGACATCATTTAGCTAGTATTTTCGCTATATTTTGCTTTATTTTCGTGCCTGCGCGTTAGTCTTGAAGCATGATTGAACTTAAAACTCCATCTGAAATTGAAGCGATGAAGCCTGCAGGTCGCTTCGTCGGTAGTATTCTTAAAGACTTGAAAGCAATGACCAAAGTTGGCACGAATCTTCTTGAGATTGATGATTTCGTTCGCCAGCGTATTATGAGCCGCAAAGGTGCGTCTTCTTGCTATGTTGATTACGCTCCTGATTTTGGTACAGGTCCTTTTGCGCACTATATTTGCACGTCTGTAAACGATGCTGTTCTTCACGGAGTTCCTTTTGATTATAACCTTAAAGACGGCGATTTGTTGACTCTTGATTTGGCAATTAACGTAGACGGCTGGGTTGGAGATTCCGCTATTAGTTTCGTTGTTGGAAAGCATGCAGATCCTGAGGATTTGCGCTTGATTAAGTGCACTGAGGAAGCTTTGGAGGCTGGCATTAACATGGCTCAGCCTGGCAACCGTCTTGGCGATATTTCTGCAGCTGTTGGTTGCGTTGCTCACGAGTACGGCTACAGCGTAAATCTTGAGTTTGGCGGTCACGGAGTCGGTCATATTATGCATGGCGATCCGCACGTTCCTAACGATGGCACTGCTCACCACGGCTACAAGCTTCGCCCAGGTTTAGTTATTGCAATTGAGCCATGGTTCTTAAAGACTACTGACGAAATTTACCAGGATCCTAAGGATGGTTGGACTCTTCGCTCTGCTGATGGTTCTCGCGGTGCTCACAGCGAGCACACGATTGCAATTACGGAAAACGGTCCTGAGATTTTGACCGTGCGCTAAACTTATCAATAGTTGATTTTGTAAGTATTTTGCGAGTAGTAATTGCGTAAAACAGGTATGTAAAGAGGTACTTTAAGTAAATGGCGGAATTTGATTTTTCCCAAGCATTAAATGATGTTGAAGCAAAGTATTCTTCGATTTCTAAAGCACTAGACGTCGATTCGTTGAAGGCTACGATTGCTGATTTAGAAAAGCAGGCTGCAGAGCCTGGACTTTGGGATGATTCTGAGCATGCTCAGCAGGTTACGAGTAAGCTTTCCGCGGCTCAGTCTCAGTTGAAGCGTTTGCAAGCTGTAGATCAGCGCATTGAAGATACTAAGACTTTAATTGAGCTTGGCCAAGAAGAAGGCGATGCTGATTCTATGAGCGAGGCTCAAGAAGAGCTTGGAAATATTGCTCACGAGTTGGACGATATGGAGGTTCAGACTCTTCTTGACGGCGAATATGATGCTCGTTCTGCAGTTGTTACGATTCGCTCTGGTGCGGGCGGCGTGGATGCTGCTGATTTTGCTCAAATGCTTCTTCGTATGTACTTGCGCTGGGCTGAGCGAAACGGTTACAAAACTAAGATGATGGACACGTCTTATGCGGAAGAAGCTGGTATTAAATCCGCTACTTTCCAAGTGGATGCCCCGTACGCGTATGGTCGTCTTTCTGTAGAAGGCGGTACTCACAGAATGGTTCGTATTTCGCCATTCGATAATCAAGGCCGTCGACAGACTGGCTTTAGCGCAGTGGAAGTAATCCCTTTGGTTGAAGCTACAGATCATATTGATATTCCAGATTCGGATATTCGCGTGGATACTTTCCAGGCTTCAGGGCCAGGAGGTCAGGGCGTGAACACTACGTATTCTGCTGTTCGTATTACGCATTTGCCAACCGGCTTGGTTGTTTCTATGCAAGATGAGCGAAGTCAGATTCAGAACCGCGCCGCTGCAATGGCAGTTTTGCAATCGCGTTTGCTTGTGCTTAAGCATGCTGAGGAAGCTGCAAAAAAGAAGGAACTTGCTGGAGATATTAAGGCAAGTTGGGGAGATCAAATGCGCTCTTACGTGCTTCACCCTTATCAGATGGTGAAGGATTTGCGCACTGGTTACGAAACTTCACAAACTCAAGCTGTTTTTGACGGCGATATTGACGGTTTTATTGAAGCTGGCATTCGTTGGCGTCACGAGCAGCGAGTTGCAGCTCAAAAAGAAGCTGAAGCAGAATCTTAAATAAAACTAAAGCTAGAACTAAAAACCAACAATTACACATAATCTTCGGAAGGAATTGAAACAATGTCGCTGATTTCATTAGATCATGTGTCAAAAATATATCCTCGAGGTACACGTCCTGCATTAGACGATGTGTCTTTGCATGTAGATCGCGGAGATTTTGTGTTTCTTGTTGGCGCTTCCGGTTCTGGTAAAACTACATTGCTTAGTTTGCTGCTTCGTGAAGAAGAAGCAAATGGTGGGGAAATTCACGTAGCTGGTAACGATTTGCGCAGACTTTCTAACCGACAAGTGCCGCAGTATCGTAGATCTCTTGGCTTTATTTTCCAGGATTATAAGCTGCTTAATAATAAAACAGTTTACCAAAATGTTGCTTTTGCTTTGGAAGTGATTGGCACGAGTCGGTCTACGATTCGTTCACTTGTTCCTCGTGTTCTTGAAACGGTTGGTTTGACTGGTAAAGAAAATAATTACCCACACGAGCTTTCTGGCGGTGAGGCGCAGCGAGTTGCAATTGCTCGCGCATACGTCAATCACCCTCAAATTATTCTTGCAGATGAGCCTACTGGTAATTTGGATCCAACTACTTCTCTTGGAATTATGGAAGTTTTGGATGCTATTAACCGAACTGGCACAACGATTGTTATGGCTACGCATAATGAGGAAATTGTGAACTCAATGCGTAAGCGAGTTGTGGAGCTTCATGCTGGAAAAATTGTGCGTGATGAGCGTGAAGGATCATATGATTCTGCATTGTATTTCCCAGATAGTGAAGTTGAGCATAATTCTAAAGCACAACAAACTGTTGAAAATTCTCAAGATCAATCAGATCGCGATGCTCAAAAGTCAATTGCTCAATCTGAGCATACTGAACGTCATAAGAGGCTTTCTAAAAAAGCTCAACGTGCTGCTCAGGCGCGTGAAGTTGTTGACATGGTAACGCAATCGTTGAAGAGTGACACTTCAGAAAATGAAGGAATCGCACGTTTGGCTCAGTCTGTTCATTCTGGCAGAACTGGTCGTTACGGCGAAGTGTTCCAGTCTTTGGAAACAACGATGACTTGGGGACGAGGATTGATTTCTTCAAACGATAATGAAGATGTTGAAGAGAATGATTCAGAAGTTGAGATTTCGGAAGATAATAAAGAATCCTCTGAAGTTGCCGGAAATTCTGAAACTGCAGAAACTGCTAATACTACTGAGACTACTGAGACTACTGATAATCACGAAACTGCAGAAACTAATGAATCTCACGAATCTCACGAAACTGCTGAAACTAATGAATCTACTGAATCTACTGAAAACTCTGAAGTGAGCGAAGAATCACAATCCGAAACCGGCGATGAGTTGCAGTCAGAAGCAGAAAGTAAGTTACAATCCGATGTTGAATCTGAGCGTAAATCTCAGCTTCCTCCTATGCCTCCAGCTCCGCCTAAGCCACCTGTTGCAGCTGAAAATACTAATAATGAGAACATTAGTGTTGACGATAGCAATAATGACATTAATAAAACTGAAGGAGCAGAGTAATGCGTTTACGATTTATTTTTTCCGAAACTTGCATTAGTTTGCGTCGTAATGTTTCGATGATTCTTTCGGTTATGCTTGTAACGTTCATTTCTTTCCTTTTTATTGGTGTTTCAGTGCTTATGCAAGCGCAGATTACCAAGGCAAAAGGTGACTGGTATGACAAAGTAGAAGTGGTTGCCTGGCTGTGCCCGGATGGAACTAGCCAATCTCCTTCTTGTGCTTCTGGAAAAGCACCTACTGATGCCGAAATTGTAAAATTGGAGCATATTATTCACCAAGAATTAGGCGATGATGTTTCAAATATCACTTATGTTAGCCGCAATGAATTTTATAAAAACACATTCTTAAAGCAATATCCTAACGGAATGTATCAAGGACGTACTTTAACTGCGGCAGACATGCAAGATTCGTTGCGCTTGAAGCTTACTAATCCTATGAAATATCAGGTTGTCTCAGAAGTTCTTTCTGGACGCGATGGTGTGGAAGAAGTTGTTGATCAGCGTCAGATTTTTGATCCTGTTTTCAGTGTGCTTAATCGCGCTACTGTTGTGACAATTGTGCTTGCAGCAGTTATGGTTGTTGTAGCGATTATGCTTACTGGCACTACGATTCGAATGTCTGCTGCTAGCCGTCGTCAAGAAACCGAAATTATGCGCTTAGTTGGTGCCTCTAACTGGACTATTCGTATGCCGTTTCTTCTTGAAGGAGCGTTCGCGTCGTTTGTGGGTTCTTTACTTGCTGGTGCTGCGCTAAGTTTAGTAGTTAAAGTTTTTGTAACTGATTGGCTTGCGCAGAATGTGCGTTGGATGCCATTTGTTACTCAAACAACTGTGTGGCTATGCGTTCCAATACTTGTAGCTGGTGCAGTAGTGTTATCTATAGTTGCTTCTGCTATTGCTTTGAGGCGATACTTAAAAGCTTAAAATGCAAAATAATAGGTGCGTAATTATTTGCGTTATTTTCGCATGAGCATTGTGAAAGTAATATTTTAGAAGATTTGAAGTAGAAACTCGCGTGATTCCTTGCATTACGGTATAATTCGCAATAGTGATGTTGAAAGGGAAGTGATATGAGCGAAGATCGACATAGCATGTATGCAATTCGACGCACTCACACTGTAGTGAGTTTAATAGTTGCTATTTCAATGATGTTTGCTGGTGTTGCTGGTGCATTATTTAATGCGTCTACAGCAAGTGCTGTCAACATGAAGGAATATAGGCGCAAAATACAACGAAACGAGAATTTGAAGCACCAACTTGCTGGTGTAAGTAAACAACTTGCAAATAAGATCATTGAATTGAATGATTTAAATGAGCATAAAATTCCAAATCAAATACGAGCTGCTCAACAAGCAGAAGAGCAAGCTTCTCAGGCGCGCAGTCTTGTAGAATCAACGCAGCAGCGTCTAGAGTCTGCACAAAAAGATAAGCGTGATTTGGAAGAGAAAATTAAAAAAACTGGTGAAGATTTTGATGATGCTAAGGCTGCTGTAGCACAGCTTGCTCGTAAGAGTTTCCATGGTTCTCAGGCATCTAATGTTATGGATATTGTGACTAAATCAACTACTACAGAACAGTTTGTTGGAAAGTTACAATCCGAGGCTGCTGTTGCTAGAAGTGAAGCAAATGCTGCTAATGATGCTGCTATTAAGTTGAATACTTCTATGAATCGTCGTCAGCGTTTGGCTGCTATTGAAGCAGAAATAACCAAGTTAAAGCAGCAGGCGGATGTTCAAGCGCAAAGTGCTCAAATCGCTGCGAAAGCCGCCAATGATCGCAAAAAGTCCTTGCAAAGTTTGCGAGATCATGGTGAAGAGATTCGTAAGCAGCTGGAAGGTCAAAAGAGTAGTTTGACTTCTCAGTCTGCGCGTGAGGCTGCAGAAATTGTAGCAATGAAATCTGCCATCGATGCTCAAGCGCGTGCTCTTGCTAATAAGTCATTCGCTAAGGCTGATCCGAATGCTGGTAATCGCCAGCAATTGAATGGAAGCTCTGGAAAGAATGTTTACCTTCCTCCGATGCAACTTTCTAATGGTGCTGCTAATGGTATGAATTATACTGTTCCTGGAAATTGCGCAGAAGGTTCTAAGTTCTGCTACGGGCATAATACTGGAAACACTGTTGGTGGTTCTGCTTATCCTGCTCGTCAATGCACGTTATGGGCTTATTTGCGTCGTTCGCAACTTGGTTTGCCTGTTGGCTCCTACATGGGTAATGGTGCTGAGTGGGCGAATACTGGTCGTAGGTTTGGATATTTAGTTAATAGAATTCCACATGTTGGTGCTGTTATGGTGTTTGCTCGTGGTCAACGTGTTGGTAATTGGAATGCTGATTGGCAATATGGACATGTTGCGGTTGTGGAACGTGTGAATGCTGATGGATCAGTTCTTATTTCTGAAGGTGGAACTGGTTTTTCGACATTCCCTGCTTATGAAACTATTTATAATCCAGGCGATTACGAGTATGTGCATTATTAAATATAAGTACTTCAAAGTTTTCAATTTGTTGAAATTGAAAACTTTGTAAGTTTACGACTTATTGTTCTTGCCATAAGATAGTAGTATCTTATGGCAAGTTTCTTTTGTGTGTGATGTGTACTGGAGGGGAATTATGGCAAATAAGCCTGCGCAAGATGGCACTGTTACTGTGGCACAAAACCGTAAAGCGCATCATGATTATGTAATTGAAGATTGTTATGAAGCAGGTCTTGCTCTTACTGGTACTGAAGTTAAGTCACTTCGCGAAGGGCGTGCTTCTTTAGCTGAATCATTTGTGAATATTGATCGTCGTGGTGAAATGTGGCTTGAAGGAGCAAATATTCCTGAATATTTAAACGGCACATGGAATAATCATGCTCCTAAGCGCAAGCGTAAGCTTCTGCTTCACGCTGCTGAGATTGCTAAGCTTTCTAGGCAAACTGAGGCGAAAGGCTACACTGTTGTGCCTTTGCGTTTGTATTTTAAGGGAAGCTACGTAAAAGTAGAAATTGCTTTAGCGCGCGGTAAAAAGGAATTTGATAAGCGTCAGGCTTTGCGTGAGGAGCAAGATAAGCGAGAGGCTTTGCGTGAAATGCGTTACCGTAATCTGCGTTCTCGTAGTATTGATTAAGAGTTGACGCTTCTTTTTTATGCGTTTGTGAAACACTTGCTTGCTTCGCACGTGATAAAAAGTGAGGCAATGCGACACGCACATATTATACATTATTGCGAATAATATGCAGTTTTTGTTTATGAAAAGCATAATTATTGTGCAGATGTACCGCATGAGTATCTTTGTATATTCAATAATCGTATAAAAGGCTGTTGAATTTGTAGGGTTATCGTGTATAGTTATACACATTAATGCAAATTATAGATTCTTAGTACATACATGAGGAGAAGAACTATGTTTAAATCTATGAAGCCTGTTGCTATTGTTGCATCTTTAGTAATGATTGGCAGTATTGCTGCATGTGGACCTGCTGATTCTAAAGAAGCAGACCCTGATGTTGCTCGTAGCTATGATGTAAGTCATGTGCAAAAAGATGATGCTGTTGCAGCCTTGGTACCAGCACCAGTTGCAAAAACAGGAGAGTTAACTGTTGGTGTAAACGTAAGTTATGCCCCTGCAGAATTCTTTGCTGCAGACGGTAAAACTCCTGTAGGTTACGAAATTGATTTTTCGAAGGCTCTTGCAAAGGTCATGGGCTTAAAAGCAAAAATTATGCATGCTCAGTTTGACTCAATTATTCCAGCAATAGGAAGCAAATATAATGTCGGTATTTCTGGTTTTACAGTAAATGCTGAACGTATGAAGTCTGTAGACTTTATTACTTATGCAAACGCAGGTTTGTCTTTTGAAGTGCGTAAGGGAAATCCTACTAAAGTAGATCCAAAGAACCTTTGTGGCAAGAAAGTAACTTTGGAAACTGGAACTGTTGGCGAACCTATTATGGAAGAAGCAAAGAAACAGTGCGCAGCTAAAGGAAATAAGCCTCTTGAAATCATGAGCTTCAAGGAGCAAACTGACGCAACTACTGCACTTCTTTCCGGTCGCGCTGATGTTATGTATGCAGATACTCCTGTTGCAGGTTACGCTTCAATTAAAAATCCTGGAAAGCTTGAAATTTTGGAAAACAGCAAGGATTCTGAACCAATGGGAGCGGCTGTTAAAAAGGGTGATGCAGCGATGCTGAAGGCTGTAAAAGCTGGCATTGATAAGCTTATGAAGTCCGGCGTCTACAAGGATATCTTGAAGAAGTGGGGCGTTGAAGATGTTGCTATTGAAAAGTCTGTAGTTAATCCAAAACTATAAAACTTTAGCTATGAAACTTTAGCTATNRAATAATTGAATACTTAAAACATTTACTATCATGCACGCGGAAAAGCTTGAGAATACTTACGTTTTAAAGATTCAATAGAAACATGAGTGTAACGCTGAGTAGTATTAAGCGATGAATGACCCAATAATTCCTGCACTTCGCGTAGATCTGCTCCACCATTCAACATATGCGTAGCAGCACTATGCCGCAAAGCATGAGGAGAAATATCCGGAACATGCGCACTTTTAGCCTCGTCATGCACAATCTGCCTTACCAAACGCTGATCAATACGCTTTCCGCGAGTACCAAGAAATACTGCCTCTTCAACAGAATTTCGCAATAAAATTTCTCGTCCATCTTTAGAAATCCAAGCAGATAAAGCTTTATAAGCAGGAACCCCAAAAGGCACAACACGCTGCTTATTTCCCTTACCAGTAACTTTTATAGTGTGCGAGGAAAAATTAATATCCTGAATATTTAAACTAGTAAGCTCACCAACACGAATACCAGTCGCATATAAAAGCTCCAGAATTGCAGCATTGCGAAGTCCTACAGCTTTCTGATTTTTGGGACACGAAGTTGAAACATTAGCTTTAGAATCAACATTATTCATTAATGATTCTGCTTGATATTCATCCAAAACAGATGGTAGCATATTTTTAATTTTTGGCGTCATTAAAATTTCTGCAGGATTACCGCTTATGTATTCAACATGCTGACACCATGCGAAAAATCCGCGCACAGCAACAACTTTTCTAGCCAAGCTTGAACGAGCATGATTTCTAGAAGCGTCTGCCATCCAAGAGCGCAAATCATCTGTAGTAAGATCTGAAATATTTTTAAAACCGTGGCGATTACACCATGCTAAACACTGTTTAATATCACTTGCGTAAGCCCGATTCGTGCGCTCCCCTAAGCCTTTATTTGCCTTAGCGTACTCAATATAATCATCTACTAAACTCGCATATTTGGCAGGAAAATTTACGAAACTATTGGAAGCCACTCGCTTATTTTCCATGCTTAATCACCCTTGCGTAACTTTATAAACGTTTGCCATACGCGTCAGTCACATGCATAATACAACAAGGAGCATGTTATGGAAACACGTATAAAAAACTTGACTACACTACCACAGCGAATACCTGCAGGCACGCGCATAGTAGTAAGAACATACAAAATTATAGAAGAAAATAACGATGGAACGCAAAAAATAGAGTATCACGATGTAATTGGGCACGTGCTCGAGTGGGATGGGGCAATGCTTCATTTGCTTCGAGATCCTGCAGCAAACGGCACTAGAGCTGCCGAAGAAATGTTCATTGATGCCAAAACTATTTACCGTTTAAAGCCAATGCCAGAGCGCAAATTCCAAAAGCCGCTTAGTCTGTAGAATTGTCTGATAAGGAGCAAGTTTTACACATTTCTCAAGGAACTATCTGAACGCAACAGCAGTTGCGAAGATTCGTTGGTGTTAAATCCGGAAAGTTCAACAATGGATTCTCCTAAGCGCGCGGATTCTAATAATTCCTGCTGCCAATTGATTTGAGAATCATACTTCCACAATCTGCTATTTGCAGCATCGCTTTGTTGCATACTAGTTTTAGACGAGTTGCGCTGCAAGTATTTATATTCTCTCCAAGATTGAGCTTTAGCAAAAAACTCTTGCTCTAAAGCATCCGCGGTTTCAACATCATTATCTAACATATTTGCAGCAAAAGTTAGCTCAGAAATTACGGAACGCAATAATTTCGCAGTATTATGCCGATTTTCACTTACCATAGCACGAGTGCGTTGAGGATCAGTAAGAGCAACTCGTGTCATATCTCGCCAGGAACCTGCAGATAGTTGTAAAGCAATAGCACGATTAGATTGTTCACATAATACGTTTGCAAGAGCTGTTGCAACAACATGAGGCATGTGAGAAATAAGAGCTGCAGAATTATCGTGCGTTGCATCATCCAAAACTATTGCGCGATTCTTGCATAGCGAAACAATCATTTGCAAAATATTGCAAACTCGCCAAAACTCAGTAGAATCATCAACAGTTAAAGCCCACAAAGCACCATTTAAAAGCTCATCACTAGAAGCTTTCCAACCAGTAAATTCACTACCAGCCATCGGATGCGCACCAACGTAACAATCTTGCAAACCTGCATCTTTTACTTGCTCTCGAACTAAAGTTTTTACGCTGCCAACATCGCTAATAGTTGTGCAAGATTTGTCAATATAAGGTGCAACTTCATGCAAAATACTTGGCATAGCGGCTAAAGCATTGCATAAAATCAAAACATTTGGACGAAGTTTTGCTAAATCTTGCACTTTTTCTACGCAAGTAATTCCTAAACTTTTAGCTTCGTCATAAGGCTCATTATGACGATTCCATGCATATACGTTGCAATTTGCCAGTTTAGCAAGTCGTTTTGCAAGAGATCCACCAATAAGACCAAGACCTACAATGCCAACAGAAAATTTTTGCGAAAATTCAGCATCTTCTACCATAATAATTCTCTTTCTGCACGCAATACGTTCAAATTACGCAAAGCATCAACTGAAGGCTCAACACACACTCCACCATGAGGTAGCATCCAATCATCCATCACCGGATTCTTGCGTTTATCAGAAGAATACACTGCTAAAACTCGAACCCAATCACCATGTTCAACAACCTCTTGAATCATAGCTTTACACGTAGAATCCCAAGGAGCAGCATCAACAGTTGCAATAAAACTGTATAAACCGCCTTGCCCTTTAATCGGTCTAGACATAAAGGAAGTCATATTAAGACCATGATCGCGCACAACGTCAAGCAAATTTGCTAACACTCCAGCACCTGTGTAACGAGGAATAAACGCAATAATTGAGGAAAATGATGAAAAGTTTTCTCGCTGCGTATTAACAAAATTTAAAGCCTGATCTCGAGGAGCTAGCACTAAAAACTCAGTGCGCGCGCCAGAAAAATCTTCAACTGCTTCACTCACAATCTGCCTATTGTATAAATCAGCACAAATTTTAGGACATAAAGCAACTTCGCCAGGAACTAAATCCCTACAAGCGGCAGCGTTTGAAGACGCAGTTTTTTCTTGTAAACCGCGCTCTTGAGCAAACTTACGACATTGCGCCAACGCGTGAGGGTGAGCAACAATAGTAGAACAGTTATCGATTGAATCTGATTTGCAAACAACAGCATCAAAACTAATATCGACGCCTATTCGAGTAATACCAACCATATTTTTTGCCTCAATGAGTAAATCTAAATTAGGTATTACAACGCCTTCAATATTGTTTTCCCACGCAATAACACCCCAATGGTGATGCTCTTCGATTTCACTAGCAATACTAAGAACATTCTCGCAAGCAGTTGGAATAAGTTGCAAATTCTCAAATGATTGTAACTGCTGCTGAACTTTTAAAGCTGCTTGATGAGTAAAAGAACCTTCCGGCCCTAAATAGCATAATTTACGTGAGCACTTACTGTTACTACTATTCATGAGTATTCCTTAAAAACTGTTGCAGTTAAGAATATTGTAAGCAAGACTATTGTAAAAAATACTGCTTAATACTTCTTTGTATGCAAAATTCACAGCGAAGTCACGCTTAAATTATTGCAAATTCTTTGCTCATTTCACTATTCAATAACAAACCAACGCTGAGGTATACAAAGCAAAATTAAGTGAGCAACAAGAACACCGTAAAGCCACAAATATCCCACATATTGCGAACACCATGGCAACGGTATTGTGAAACCAACAGGTACTAGAATTGCACTGCCAATAAAATCTAATGCGAGAATCCAAGCAAACGCGGAGAAAACTATTGCGTGAATAAGTAATCCACTCCAACCACTACGAGATCTTGCACACCAAGCAGACAAAAACAGCAAAAGCATAGACAATACGAATCCGTAAGGAATATTATCCACTGCACCGCAGTGATGAGCAAAAGTACCAATCAACGCGCATATTAGCGCAGAAACACACGTGGTCGCATACCTGCCCCACGAAGGCAAGCGATGCGACCACGGTTTCGACGACATAATAAAACCTAACGTTCCATTACTAATTGGTATATTGCGATTATCATGCAGCGTTGTTGTTTTGACGACGCTGCTTAGCACGCCACTTATACCATTCGTCACGGCTCAAAATAATCTTGCGCACGCGAATTGCTTCAGGTGTAACTTCCACGCATTCGTCTTCGTTAGCAAAGTCAAGAGACTCTTCCAAGCTCATCTTGATTGGCGGAGTTAAGGTCTCGAGAACATCAGCGGTTGAAGAACGCATGTTAGTCATGTGCTTAGCAAGCGTAATGTTTACATCCAACTCGTCTGGCTTGTTGTTAATACCAACGATTTGTCCCTCGTAAACCGGGCTTTGTGGGTCAACGAAGAAGACGCCACGAGCTTGCAAACGCTGCATAGCATAAGGAGTTGCAACACCCTTACGGTCGCAAACCATGGAACCATTCTGACGAGTCACAATCTGACCAGCCCATGGAGCATAACCGGCGGAAATAGAGCTTGCAATACCAGTTCCGCGAGTAGCAGAAAGCAAAGCAGTGCGGAAACCGATAAGACCACGCGAAGGAACAGTAAATTGCAAACGAACCCAACCAGAACCGTGGTTGCTCATAGAATCCATGCGACCCTTGCGATCAGCCATAAGCTGAGTGACGGTACCCATGTACTCTTCTGGGACGTCAATCGTAGTGCTTTCCATAGGCTCATTAATTTGACCATCAATAGTCTTGGTAACAACCTGAGGACGACCAACTGTAAGCTCGTAGCCTTCGCGACGCATCTGCTCAGCTAGCACAGCCAAAGCAAGCTCGCCACGACCTTGAACTTCCCAAGCATCTGGACGCTCAGTTGGAATAACCTTAATAGAAACGTTACCAATAAGCTCGCGATCCAAACGATCCTTAATCATACGAGCAGTAAGCTTATGATCCTTGCCTTCAGTTCCAGCAAGAGGAGAATCGTTTACTCCGAAAGTCATAGAAATTGCAGGATCGTCGACATGAATTAATGGAAGCGGCTTTGGATCGTTTTGGTCAACGATAGTTTCGCCAATCATAATGTCGTTTACGCCAGCAACAGCAACAATGTCGCCAGGACCTGCAGAAGCTACAGGAGTGCGCTCCAAACCTTGAGTGCGAAGAAGCTCAGAAACACGGAAGTTTTCAATGGAACCGTCGACGCGAGAAAGACCGTAAGTCTTGCCCTTTTCCAAAGTTCCGTTGTAAATTCGCACTAAACCGAGACGCCCCAAGAAGTCAGAGGAATCAATGTTTGCAACATGAGCTTGAAGAGGAGCACCTTCTTCGTATTCAGGAGCTGGAATGTTCGAAATAATAGAATCAAACAATGGCTCCAAATTATCGTTATCTGGCAAACCACCATTTTCAGGCTGATTAACAGAAGCATAACCAGCTTTAGCAGCGCAATAAATCACTGGCAAATCAAGCAAAGCGTCGAGATCGAGGTCAATACCTTCCTCAACAACATCCTGAGCCAAGCCAAGAAGCAAATCTGTAGATTCGCCAACAACTTCTTCAATACGAGCATCTGGACGATCTACCTTATTTACGCACAAAATAACAGGAAGCTTAGCTTCCAAAGCTTTACGAAGCACAAAGCGAGTCTGTGGAAGAGGACCTTCAGAAGCGTCAACCAACAAAACAACGCCGTCAACCATAGAGATACCACGCTCGACCTCACCACCGAAATCAGCGTGACCTGGAGTATCAATAACGTTAATAGTGATACCTTCTGGATGGCCATACTTTTCAGCTAATGGACCTGTGTACTGCACAGCAGTGTTCTTAGCAAGAATAGTAATGCCCTTTTCGCGTTCCAAATCATTGGAATCCATAACGCGATCTGGAACTTCTTCGCGCTCAGAAAATACGTGCGACTGCTGAAGCATGGCGTTTACCAGAGTGGTCTTACCGTGGTCTACGTGCGCCACAATTGCCACATTTCGAATATCACCGCGAACAGTCATCACAAACCTCTTCCATTTCTTCGCGTTTAAGTAATTATTAACATGCAACCGCTTAAGCTATAAATATCGGCTGAAACAGTAGCTATATACATTATTGACAAGCACCCAAATAGGTAAACTGCCAAACCGCACCGATTTTACTAGCGAGCGCAGACAGCTTTTAATACACACTAACGCAGAACAACAAGAACTTAAGCAACAACACCTTTAGCAATAAGCTCACGCGCAACTTCGCGGTACTCTTTTGCAGTCTTGTGTTCAGGAGCAAAAATAGTGATAGGAACTGCAGCAACTGTAGAATCTGGCAGCTTAATAGATCGCGAAATCACAGAGTGCAAAACGCGATCTTGGAAAGCTTCATAAATGCGCTGCAACACTTCCTCACTATGAAGTGTGCGAGTGTACATAGTGACAAGAACTCCAAATACTTTAAGATTTGGATTAATACGAGATTGTACCTTCTCAATTGATTGCATAAGAAGAGCCACGCCTCGAAGAGCAAAGAACTCTGCAGCAAGTGGAATAATCACACCATCAGCTGCCGTTAACGCGTTTACAGTAAGCAAGCCAAGAGAAGGCTGACAATCGACTATAATAACATCGTATTCGTCGCGCACTTTGCGTAATACACCTGCTAATATTTGCTCTCGTCCTACTTCAGTTACTAACTGAACTTCAGCTGCGGATAAATCAATATTTGCAGGAATAATATCAATATTTTCTGTTTCAGTATGACGAATTACGTCGTGAACGTCTACAGACGAATCAAATAATGCCGTATAAACTGTATTATCAAGCGCATTTGCGTTAATTCCAAGTCCAACTGTTGCTGCACCTTGCGGATCGAAATCAACAATCAAAACGCGACGACCATACTGACTTAGTGCGCCAGCAATATTAATGGAGCTTGTAGTTTTACCAACTCCACCTTTCTGGTTGCACATTGCAATAATGCGAGCAGGACCGTGTGAAGTTAACGGCTCTGGTGCATGAAAAGTCTCGTATTCGCGTCCAAGTAAATCAGTAGGCATGTTCCCCACTTTATCAACAGGTATACTCACGAAACTCTGAGCATAAAATTATTTAGCTCGAGGATGGCTCATTACGTAAGCTTCAACTAATGCGTCAGGGCTAATATGCGTATAAATTTGAGTTGTTGTAACTGAAGCATGTCCAAGCAACTCTTGAACTGTGCGCACATCAGCACCACCTGCAATAAGATGCGTAGCGAGAGAATGCCGCAACGTATGCGGATACAATGGTTTGTCAAGTTTTGCGCGCTCGCCAGCTTGCGTTACTATTTCCCATGCTGATTGGCGAGAAAGTGCATTACCTCTCTTATTTAAGAAAATTGTGTGCAATTCACGTTTACCCTTTAACGCTAATTCTGGGCGAGATTTCTCCATATAGTTACGAAGAGCACGAACAGCACACCCACCAATCGGGACTAAACGCTGCTTAGAGCCTTTACCAGTAAGTTTTACAACAGACTCATTTAAATCAATATCTTCGAATTTTACGCCAACTGCTTCCGAAATTCGCGCTCCAGTAGCGTATAAAAACTCGAGAAGCGCGGTATCTCTAATCGAAATAGCATCGGAACTTCCAAAATTCCCTGCAGCTTCAATAACTCTATTTACTTCTTCAATACTTAAAACATCTGGCAAATACTCGGCTTGTTTTGGAGCTTTTACTTGCGCTGAAACGTCAGCTTGTATGTCGCCATGCGCAAGCATAAAGCGATGCCACTCGTGAATACTTGCAAGTCGACGCGCAACTGTTCTAGTTCCCAACCCTAATTCATTCAAAGTTCGAATGTATGATTCAATATCTAATTGAGAAATAGTAGTAATATCTTTTATTTTTCGTTCGTTGTAAAGCCAGCATGTGTAATCTTGCAAATCTGAAGCGTATGCAGATACTGTTTTTTTAGAAAGACCACGCTCAATATCAATATGCGCAATAAAGCGTTGAATATGAAGTGCAAACTCTTCAGGAATATTATTTTTCCTATTGTCAGAATCAAGATTTGAGCGCATATAAACAATTATAGCTAATAAGTAAATTTGTTGATTTAAAAGAAAAAGCCCACCTAAATTGGTGGGCTTAAAATAGAACTCTATTAAAGCAAAATCAGGCTTCAACTGGAGCGTTTACATCAGCTGGCAATGCAGCCTTAGCAGCTTCGACAACAGCCTTGAAAGCTTCAATATCGGAAACTGCGAGCTCAGCAAGAGCGCGACGATCCAATTCGATGCCTGCCAAGTGCAATCCCTGAATGAAGCGATTGTAAGTGATGCCTTCAGCGCGAACTGCTGCGTTAATGCGCTGAATCCACAACTTGCGGAAATCACCCTTGCGAGCCTTGCGGTCGCGGAAGTTATAAGTAAATGAGTGGAGCAGCTGTTCCTTTGCCTTGCGATAAAGACGGGAGCGCTGACCGCGGTAACCAGAAGCCCTCTCAAGAACAACGCGACGCTTCTTGTGAGCGTTTACTGCGCGCTTTACTCGTGCCATAAGTATTCCTCAGCTTTCTTAAAAATTTTCGATTGCGTATTCGTTTACGAGCAATTCTTACTTGTTACTTACTTAACGAGCAAGCCCTTAAGCTTCTTGCTCTGCGCAGTAGCCAATACTTTATCTTCAGAAAGAGCACGACGCTTACGAGCCGACTTGTGCTCCAAGTTGTGGCGCATGGCGCTACCATCGTGCATCACCTTACCGGTACCGGTAAGACGAACGCGCTTGGACGCTGCGGAATTAGTTTTCATCTTCGGCATTGCTGCCCTCCTTATGATGTTGATCGGATTGCATAGCATTTACTGCAGCTGCAGCTTGTGACTGAACCTCTTGCTTAGCTGCAAGACGAGCAGCCTGACGAGCTTGACGCTCAGCGCGAGATTCAGCGCCACGACGACGCTGCTCAGACTGTGTATGAATTTTCTTGCCTTTTGGAGCAAGAGTCATAATAATATTTCGACCTTCTTGCTTTGGCGCAAACTCTACTGTGCCACTTTCAGAGACCTCATCTGCAAGTCGGCGCAACAATTCAACGCCACCAACCGGACGAGATTGCTCACGGCCACGCAACATAATAGTTACTTTTACCTTGTCTCCGCCGTTCAAGAAACGAAGCACATGACCTTTCTTCACATCGAAATCGTGATCGTCGATCTTGAGACGGAAACGAATTTCCTTAACTTCTGCGACGGTCTGATTACGACGTGCTTCACGAGCCTTAATCTTTTCGTTGTACTTGTACTTACCGTAGTCAATAAGCTTGGCTACTGGAGGCTTAGCAGTAGGTGCAACTTCGACAAGATCGAGGTTAGCTTCCCTTGCAAGGTTTAACGCGACAGAGGTTGCGATAACTCCCACTTGCTCGCCCTTTGGACCAATAAGGCGCACCTGAGGGACTCGAATTTCCTCGTTAATGCGTGGTTCGTCGCTAATGATGACTCCAATCCTTCTAAATACTTGTAAGATGTAATACACCAAGAAGTCCAAGAGCTTAAGATTCACCACTTCATATCAATAAAACGCTATATAACAGCGCAGCAAGCAGCACAAGAGCTAACTTGCGTGACCGAAGTCATGAACCCGAAACCACAGTAGGCTTCCAGGTGGGGACATCCCACTTTCTTGATTACTCAAGCCGAATATCTATTTTACTAGAAGCCTTGACAAAAAGGCAGCCAACACACGAAATGTGTTTTGACTGCCGCAAATCAAAGCTAGAACTATGCGATTTCTACGCTAACTGCATCGGCTCAGGCTTCAATCCATCATGATTAAAGTACACATCATACCAAGTCAGGAATGTGTAAACTGTCCAAATCTTACGACGATCGTCATTTCTCTTTGCATAATTATCGTCAATCATACGAAGTAAAGCATCTCTATCGAAGAATTTAGCAGCATCGTCACTTTCAAACGTCTTACGCACAATCTTATAAAAACGTTCCTCGCGCAACCAATCCTTAACTGGCACAGGGAAACCAAGCTTTTCTCTGTCATACCAAGCTTTTGGCAAATGACGGGACGCAGCTTGTCGGAAAGCAAACTTCGTATTTTCGTCAGTAATTAAATATTTAGTAGGAACTTTTTCTGCAACATCCATAAGAACGCGATCAAGCAAAGGCACGCGAAGCTCCAAAGAATGTGCCATAGTCATTTTATCTGCCTTAAGCAAAATATCTCCTGGCATCCATTGATGCATATCAAGATATTGCTTTTTCTTGACTTCAGAAAGTCCCTTACCAGCAATTCTATTGTAAATAGCATCGACGATGCTGCGAACGCTAGGACCTTTGCGATACTCAGGTTTCAAAAGTTTTACAGCATCTTCCTCATTGAAAACCTTTGACTGACCGATAAAATGCTCCTCAGCTGGAGCCAAATTAGCGTACAAATGCCATGCTCCGTGGAAATGCTTTCCTTTTGCAGCTCGACCAATCGCGTAACGCAACTTTTTTGGCAACTTTGCAAGCATGCGAGTCACAACTTTAATAAGTTTAGAACGCGTGTGAACACCATAATCAATGTATCCTGCAAATAATTCATCTGCTCCCTCACCGCTTAGCACAACGCGTAAATCTTGCGAAGCTAATTTTGCAAGGAAGAATAATGGGACGCAAGAGAAGTTAGAATCAGGTTCGTCCAAATACCACTGAATTTGTGGGAAATAACGGAATGCGTCAGCGGCGTCAATAATTTCAGATTTATTGTTTAAGCCAATAATTTTTGCCAATTCGCTTGCTTGTTTGGATTCATTGTATCTTCCACCGGCAAAACCAATAGAATATGTGTGTTCAGGGCGTGCAACAGCGGCAACATAACTTGAATCAACTCCAGAAGAAAGGAACGAACCAACTTCAACATCCGCAATTTGGTGAGCTTGAACAGAATCACAAACTGTTTTATCAATAGAATCAACTAATTCATTCAAGCGTTGCTTTGTTTCTTTGAAATTAGGATCATAATATTGCTCAATCTTCATTTCGCCATTCTTATACGTAAAGCAATTACCTTCACGAAGCTTAAAAACGCCTTTGAAGAAAGTTTCGTTAATTGCAGGATATTGGAATGTCATAAACGGCTTAAGCGCATTTTCGTTAAGTTCCTTCTTAAAATCTGGATGGCGCAGTAAAGATTTAATTTCGGATCCGTACATAAAAGTACCGTTCATTTGCGCATAATAAAAAGGCTTAATACCGAAATGGTCGCGAGCGCCAAACAATTCTTGAGTACTCTTGTTCCAAATAACAAATGCAAACATTCCGCGTAAACGATTAAGTAAGCCTTTACCCCACTCTTCGTATCCGTGCACTAATACTTCTGTATCGCAATCAGTATGGAAAGTGTGACCAGCTTTAATAAGTTCTTCGCGAAGTGGCTTGTAGTTATAAATCTCGCCATTAAAAGTAACTGCAAGATTCCCATCCTCGTTGTACATAGGTTGGGATCCACCGTGAAGATCTATAATGCTAAGTCGACGAAAACCAAGTGCTGCGTGTTCGTCAATCATAGTTCCATACTCGTCAGGACCACGATGCGCAATCACATCTGTCATATCTTTTACAATTTGGCTTTTGACGTTAATTGGGGTGTCATTAATGAACCCTGCAATTCCGCACATTTATTTCTCCTCGTAGAATATACAACACAGCATTACGTTAGTCTACTAGCAAATAATTAACGAAAATCCATAATAACTTGGAAAATCTAACTTGCCATGCAATATTACACCAAGCACTTTATGTTAAGCGAGTATTAGTCTAAAAATTCCTGTATTTGCCGGAATAAAAGCAATAAAATACGTTAATATCAAATCCAAAAATGGCATAAAACATAGTCAAATGTTGGTTAACAACTACGCTTATAAACTCTTGTTGTAAATGTATGGTATCAGTACAAATGCAGCGTTATTATGTTGCTATGGAACCTTTGCAACGCTGCGTAGTATTAGCAGCAGGAGATTATTACGACCATACGCGTGAGCATGTGCCAGATCGCGCTTTAACAATTGCAGCTGATGGAGGCTGGGATCATGCATGTAAATTAGGTTTGCATGTGGATGCGCTCATCGGCGATTTTGACTCTGTTAGATTAAAGCTCCCTACTGATGCAGTTATTACTAGATTGCCTGCAGAAAAAGATGATCCGGACTTACTTTCTGCGTTGAAAGTCGGTTGGGCTAAAGGCTCTCGAGAATTTCATATTTTCGGAGGATTAGGTGGTCGAGTTGACCATACTATTTCTAATATTCAACTTATGGTTCGTTTAGCGCGTCGCGGTGGAATTGGATTCTTGTACGGCGACGGTCAAATTGTTACAGCAATACATGATGGATCTCTTGATTTTCCAGCATCATCTGGAAATGATTTGCGCATAGTTTCCGTTTTTTCTCATACTCCAGTTTCTAATGATGTAAATGAAGTTGGATTAAAGTATCAGCTTAAACACGCAACCATGCATGGAGATGCAGTACAAGGTTTAAGTAACGAATTATTAAATGATACGCCTGCTCATATTGACGTTCATGAAGGAACACTTATTGTAACCTTCCCTATTAATGCTCCATTACCACAGGTGAGCTGGTTTAAAAGACCAATTGGAGATTTAGGCGAAGTCGATACTTCTATATCTGAGGCATTAGCAGTTCCTCTTGAAAGCGAAACTACTCCAACATATTCGACTACTGCAGCTGCTGAAGCAATGACGTATAACGAATAGCGCAAACTTTAGTTTGCACAAATGGCTGACGAGGTTCTTTTACTTGAAAACTCGTCAGCCTTTTTCTTTTTAACATTACATGCGTTGTTCAATTGAACAATATTGATTCGTAAAATGTTATACAAAAACGCAACTGGAAACTATCAAAAAATTCACAAAAACACTCATAAAACACAGCATGTTAACGCTCACTGTTCTCACAATGCATTATTGCAATAAAAGTGAGCTATATTACAACTCTTCGTACATACCGCACACTAAAATGAACACCGTTAATTCAAATAACGATGACCTAAATGCGTGAGTTTTCATCGCGAAAATAGCGCGGCTTAAAACGTTGCGCACGAGGTCTCACTCAAGGGAGAACCACATGACAGTCAAGATTGGTATTAATGGTTTCGGTCGTATCGGTCGTCTCGCATTCCGTCGTATTTTTGAGCTTCAAGCTCGCGGCGGTCAAGCAGGTGACATCGAAGTCGCAGCCATCAACGATCTGACCACCCCTTCGATGCTCGCCTACTTGCTCAAGTATGACAGCACCCACGGCACATTCCGCCACGATGACGGCACCCCAGTTGAGGTAACCTCCACCGAAGACGCAATCGTTGTAGATGGCAAGACTTATAAGGTTTACGCCGAAAAAGACGCAAATAACATTCCATGGGTTAAGAACGATGGCGTTGAATTCGTTCTCGAATGCACCGGTTTCTACACTTCTGCAGAAAAGTCCCAGGTTCACTTGAACGCAGGCGCTAAGAAGGTTCTTATTTCTGCTCCTGCTAAGGACGAAACCACTCCAACAGTTGTGTTCGGTGTTAACCACGAAATCTTGAAGGCTTCTGACAACATTGTTTCCGCTGGTTCTTGCACCACCAACTCCATGGCCGCAATGGTGAAGTTGCTTCAAGATAACTGGGGAATCAAGTCCGGCTTCATGACCACAATTCACGCATACACCGGCACTCAGATGATTCTCGACGGCCCACGCGGCTCCAAGCCACGCAACAACCGTTCCGCAGCTTGCAACACCATTGAGCACTCCACCGGCGCTGCTAAGGCAATCGGCAAGGTTGTGCCAGAAGTTAACGGCAAGCTCCAGGGTCACGCACAGCGCATTCAAGTTCCAGACGGCTCTGTTACCGAGTTAACTACTGTTCTTGAGAAGCCAGCAACCACTGAAGAAATTAACGATGCTTTCAAGAAGGCTTTCGAAAACTGCGAGTACTTCGGTTACAATGCAGACAGCATCGTGTCTTCTGACATCATCGGCGACACCCACGGTGGCGTTTTCGATCCAACTCAGACCGATGTGAACACTGTTGACGGTGTAACTTTGGCTCGTACCGTTACCTTCTACGACAACGAGTACGGCTTCACTTCCAACATGATTCGCACCCTTCTTTACTTCGCTGAAATCTCCGAGTGATTTCGCTAAGCATCGATTAGCAATAGTTGCTTGTGCGAATATTTAATATATCAAAAACCCCTTGTGCTGCTTTCTAAGCTCCACAAGGGGTTTATATGTTTAATATACATTAAGTCAACAGTCGGTATAGCATATCATGTAACACAATTTGATGGCTGAGTATAAGGCACGGTAACAAATGAGTAAAAAACATGCAGAAACCGGAAAAGCAACTCCTGCTATTGCGCAACTCGAAAACGCAGGCATCACCTTCCGCATAGCGCAATACGAGCATGACGCTAATCACATGGACGACGGCTACGGAATTGAGGCTGCTGAGAAGCTAGGCGTAAGCGCAGCTCAAGTTTGCAAAACTCTCATGGTTGACACTGGTGAAAAGCGAGTAGTTGGAATTGTTCCAGTAAACGGACGTCTCAATATGAAAGCAATTGCAGGAGCCGTACACGCAAAGAAAGCAAGTATGACAAGCCCAGAAGTCGCGCAACGAGAAAGCGGCTACGTAGTTGGCGGAATTTCACCATTCGGACAAAAAACGCATCATGAAACAGTACTAGATAGTAGCGTAATGCAATTTGATGAGATTCTTGTTTCTGGAGGAAAACGAGGATTGGACGTAGTTCTTAATCCTCAAGATATCGTAACATTATTAAACGCAACTGTAGCTGATATAGCAGCATAAGCAACATAAGCTTTATCACTGCAAATATTGCTACCAACAAGTGATTGCTCGCACGAGATTAGTACGTTGACAAATATAACGTCTTGGCAACGTGCGATAATCCCTAAGGTTGTTCATTAATCGTTAAGGAGTGCATTATGGGTATGCGTGGCCGCAAGCGCAAGGCGCGTCGTAAAAAAGCAGCGAATCATGGCAAAAGACCAAATGCTTAAGCTATAAATTCGCTTATACATACTGTAAAGCCCACGTCAATCGTGGGCTTTTTCGTTTTAACATACTTTTATTCACTAGAATAATCAGAAAGCTCACGTTTAAGTTGCATGCGAGCGCGGTTAAGTCTACTCATAACAGTTCCTATTTTTACGCCTTCTTCTTGCGCAATTTGTTTATAAGATTTACCTCGAATAGCAACTTCAATAAAAACTTTTCTACGCTCAGGTGGCAACTTACTAAGCGCCGCAATAATCTCTTGTGGAGCAAACCCTTCTAAATATTCTTGTTCAGCAGAAAGCATTCCTTTTGCGCAATGATTAGAAGCCTCATAAATATCCCAATCATTGTAGTCACCAGTTTCATCGTTAGCACGTTTAGGGCTTCGTTTTGCTTTCGCGTACTGATTAAAATACAAATTTCGTTCAATCCTGTTAATCCAAGCAGCAAAATTTGTGTCAGGCTGAAAAGTTTCAAAAGATTTAAGAGCGCGCTCAAAAGTATCTTGCACTAAATCTTGCGCATCCTGCGCATTTTGCGTAAGACGCATAGCTTGGGTGTATAAAGGATCAACGCAAGTAGATACAAGTTGTTCAAATCTTTTGCGTCGACTTTCCATTGCAGAACTTTGCTTAGTATTTACTAAACGATCACTAAATAAGCGAGCATTACAATTTTTTGCACTTTGTTTTTTAGCTCTTACGCTTTTAGAGCACATAACATTTGTCTTCTCGATTTGCTCACTCATATAGTCAATAATACTTTCATTTTGCACATATAGCTACTAATTTGTCGTGTTGCATACTGTAGCGCAGCGCAAGATGATAACACATCGCAGCACAATAACGCAGCGCGGCATAGTGTGACATTGCGTGACATTGCGGTAGTATTGTGACTATGCCAACTCATATTCAAGAATTGTTAAATGCTTTAGATTTAGCACCTAAGCAAGATGAAAATACATTACTTGCTGAATCATGGTTACTTGGTTTCGACACTGAAACTACAGGTGCAAATATTGGTAAAGATGCCATTGTTTCTGCAACTCTAGTATTACGCAATCCTGAACTAGCTCACGCTGGAGATGTGGTATCAACTTGGTTAATTAACCCTCATCAGCCTATGAATCCTAAGGCAAGCGAAGTAAATGGTTTCACAGACGAATACCTTCAAGAACACGGCGGAGAGCCTGAAGAAGAACTTGAATTCCTTGCACGCGCAGTAAGCATGGCTCAAGCTAAGAATATTCCACTACTTGCTTATAACGCTCCATTTGATATTGCAATGTTACGTCACGACTTGAAGCGTTGGCATCTTACTGCGCTAGAAGAACGCGCAACTTGTTCAATACATGCACTAAACGCTAATGACATTCTTACTGTTGACCCTCTTGTTATCGATAGAGCTGTTTCTAGAAGATCCGGCAAGCGTACTCTCACTATTACATCTCAATTTTATGGAGTTGAACCAATCGGAGATTTCCACGATGCTACAGCAGACACAGTTGCAGCTCTTGATTTGATTGCTCCAATGAGCAAACTATATGAGTCAGTAAGTTGCATGAGACTGAATACTATGATGGATTGGCAGCGCGAAGCTTATATTAATTGGCGAGATAGCTTCAATCAATGGCTGCAATCTCACGGACGTGAGCCTATTACTGGAACATGGCTATAAAACATTTGGTGAAAAGAAGTAAATTATGATCATGCATAACACGTTGTCATTAGCAAGCGCAAGTGAAATTTTGCAACACTATGGTTTGTTGCGCGAAATGATTCAATATGGTAAAGCAGAAGATACTAATAGTGCTAATACTGCTAATACTAAAGAAAAAACTGTAGACTCTACTCATTCTCGCAATGAAATATGGTCTTTAAATCCGTATTATTTCCCAAATATTGATGCAGACGAGTGCTTCACTAACGCAACTTACGATACTCGCGATATTACACCTGGAACACTTCTGTTTATTAAAGGCAATTTTCAGTCGGAATATCTTTTAGATGCAGACAACAAAGGACTTGCTGCATATGTTGCTGAACAAAGCTACGCACAATACACAAAAGCTGTTGGTTTAATTGTTACGGATGCTAAAAAAGCAATGAGCGTGCTTGCAGCAGCATTCTTTGGAAATCCACAAGAAAAACTCACTATTGTTGGAATTACTGGAACTAAAGGCAAAACAACTACAGCCTACTTTACTCACGCTATTCTAAACTCCCATTCGCACGGTAAAGCAGCACTGTTTTCTTCAGTAGATAATTGCGTAGACGGAAAAAATTACGTTGAATCTAATTTAACTACTCCTGAAAGTTTTGATGCTTTCAAAATGATGCGCGAAGCTGTAGATAACGGCATGAAGTATCTTGTTATGGAAGTTTCTTCGCAAGCATATAAGGTGAATCGCGTATACGGTCTTAAATTCGATGTTGCAGCATTCTTGAACATTAGCCCAGACCACATTAGCCCTATTGAGCACCCAACTTTTGAAGATTACTTGTATTGCAAACGACAAATTATTGCAAATACTAAGCGTTTAGTACTAAATTCTGATACAGATCATGCAGATCTTCTTTTACAAGATGCGGAACGCAACAATGTGCTCGTAACAACTTTTGCTCGCATTAAAAAAGATGAAATAGAAGGCGATGCTTGCGAAAATGACAATTTCGATGATCTTGACGACGATCGCATAAATTATTGCGCGCCTGCTAACGATGACGATTACACGGAATTACTTACTCCTGACTACATTGCAATGCCAGTAGAAAATAGTGAATCACATTGCATCGCTATGCGAGACTCAAGCGAAGACGACGACTATGAAGATAACAACTACGAAGAAGACGTGCACTACTGCCCTATTGACGAATTCGCATTGTCTATTGCAGGAGATTTTAACTACGAAAATGCTTTAGCTGCGATCGCTATTGCAGGAGAATTGGGAATTAATCAGGATACTGATTTACACGCACTACACGCTATTGAGAACGTGAAAATTTCTGGACGCATGGAAGTTTTCAAAGACACGCACTCAAACATGATTGCAGTTGTCGACTATGCGCATAACTACATTTCTACAAAATCAGTTCTTGACTTTGTAGAAGAACGCTACGGCAAATTTAATCCTCGAATTACGCTAATAACTGGTTCCACAGGAGATAAAGCTGTCGACCGCCGTAAAGAAATTGTTGAAGCCGCGCAAAACCGCATAGAACAGTTTATTTTCACTACTGAAGATACTGATACTGAAGACGTAATGCATATTTGCGAGGATATGCAAAGTTATGTTACTAACCCAAATGTTTCTTCACGCATTATTATCGACAGAGCTGAAGCAATAGAATACGCTTACAACGATGCTGCAAACAGCGAACAAGAAAATGGAAGATTAAACATTCTTCTTGCTATTGGTAAGGGCGATGAACGTTGGATTAAAAACAAACGAAAGCATGTACCGTATGAGGGTGATTCATTCGTAATAAAGCGTCTTTTTGGTCTGTAATACGCTTATGCGAAAGTATGAAAATATACGAATAAAATAAACGCAATTACTACATAAACTAAATAACAAGCTAGCTAACAAACTAAAACAAATGAAGAAGATACAAATGAATAATCAACGATTCCAACCTGTGTTACTCGGTAGCGATATAAACGCATATGGCATGGCTCGAGCATTCCATGAAGAATATGGCATTACTTCAATTGCTTTTGCGCACTTCCAACTTTCACCTACGAAATTTAGCAAAATTGTCGATGTGAGAATTGTTCCAGGCTTTGGAGAACTTCCTACATTCCGCAATACAATGCTTAATTTTGCTAAATCATGGCATCAAGAGCATCCTAATACCAAACTTCTGCTTATTCCTTGCGGCGACGTATATGCGAACCTTCTAAGCCAATGCGGTGATGAATTGCACGAATATTTTGCTTTCCACACATTGCCAAATTCGCTCAATCGCCAGCTTAGCCTTAAAAGCTCATTCTATAAAACTTGTGAAAAATACAATCTTCCTCATCCAAAAACTAAAGTTGTAAACGCTCAAGAAGTAGCAGCGCACGCTTATGAAGATTTGCCATTCAGCTTCCCTATTGCTATGAAACCAGCGAATAGCACTAAATGGCTTGATATTGATTTTGAGGGACGTAAAAAAGCTTTTATTATCAATACTCCGCAAGAACTTGATACTCTTATTCAACGGTCGTACAAAGCTGGCTACGATGACGAAATGATTTTGCAAGACTTTATTCCTGGAGACGACAGCCGCATGCGTGTGCTAAATGCTTACGTTGATAGCGATCATCATGTGCGCATGATGTTTCTAGGACACCCTCTACTAGAGGATCCAACTCCAGAAGCAATCGGAAATTATGCAGCTATTATTCCAGACTACAATGAAGAAGTTTTCCAAAATATTAAAGCATTTTTGGAAGATATACATTACGTTGGCGTAGCTAATTTTGATATGAAATACGATGAGAGAGACGGAAAATATAAGCTTTTTGAAATCAATTTACGCCAAGGCCGTTCAAGCTATTTCGTCACTTTAAACGGATTTAATATTGCTAAATATTTTGTTGAAGATTTAATTGACCATAAGCCTTTTGACGGAAATACTGTGTTCGGTCGTGGAGAAAAGTTGTGGATGGAGATTCCGCGATCGATATTTTGCAATTATGTAGCAGAAGGCGATGAAAAGAAGCGCGGTCTTAATATGATTCGTCGCAGCGATTGGGGCACTACGCTAGAATATAAAAAAGATATGAATCTGCTACGCTGGTTGATGATTCGTCATATGTTTTCAATTTACACAAGGCGTTACGCAGAATTTTTCCGCAATAAAGCGTGAAAATTATTACGTAACTTTGAAGGGAATATGAGACAATGAAACGTCCGTTTTTTGCTGTACTTGGCGGCATGGGCACACTTGCAACAGAAAGCTATATTCGTTTACTTAATAAAGAAACGCATGCACATAACGATCAAGAGTTTTTAGATTATGTGGTATTCAATGATGCTTCTGTGCCAGATAGAACAGCATATATTGTTGGCGAATCATCCGAAAGCCCATTCCCTACTCTTGCAGACGACATAGCTAAAGCAACTGCAATAGGTGCTTCATTTATTGTGCTCACGTGCAATACTGCGCATTACTTTTACGATAAGTTCCAAGCACTCACCGACGTGCCAATTATACATATGCCGCGTGGTGCTGTAGCTGAAGTTTCTAAACGTTACCCAAAGTCTAAATGTAACCGTATTGGATTCTTAGGTACTGCAGGATCGCGTAAAGCTGGAGTGTATCAGCGCGCTATAGAAGAAGCAGGATACACATTCGTAGCACCCGACGACGATTTGCAAAAACGCATTACATCACTTATTTATGATGATGTAAAAGGCACAGGCAATCTTAATTTACGCCGTTACGAGTCCGTTTTAAGCGACATGCTCGACCCTGCAGGAACGTGCCGTTGCGACGCACTTATTTTGGGTTGCACAGAATTAAGCGTACTTAATGAAGCTTTTCCTCTTCCGCAAATACCGTTAGTTGACGCTCAAGCAGTACTTGTAAAAAATACTGTAGAAAAAGCTAAATCTTTGCGAATTAAGTAGCACAAATAGCTTAATTTTCAAGATTCGTCAATATTTGGGTGGATTGCTACGCGCTGATCTTTAGGCTTTTTTAAATCCGGATTCACGTGCTCAACAAGCATTGTGCGCGCGTCTCCTGCAGTGACGAAACTACCGCAAATAAGCACTCCGTGACCATAGCCCACACCAAGCTCATCGTCTTCATCAACTAAATCAACAGCAGTTTGAATAGCATCCGGCAACTCGTCAACACGAATTACGCGATCCTCGCCAAATACGCCTTCAGCAATCTTTTCGAGCTCTTCTGGATCCATTACACGGTCACGCCAAGAATTACGCGTAACAATAATCTTCGTCAAAATAGGTTCAAGAACACCCAAGTATTCTTCAACTTGCTTATCTGCCATCATTGCCACAACGCCAATAAGCTGCTCAAAATGATAGTTTTCTTCAATAGTTTCACGAAGAGACTCGGCAGCATTCACGTTATGTCCACCGTCAATAATGATTGTCGGCGAAGTACGAACCTGCTCAATACGCCCAGGAACCTTAACCTGACTTAAAGCCTCTGCAACTAAATCGCCATCCAAAGCACCACTTACAGGCAGCACAACCTCCGCAGCAGCAAGAGCTGCCAAAGCATTATGAGCCTGATGCTTGCCAAACTTGTCAACCGGAACATCCTCATAAGTGCCAAGAGGCGTACGCAAAGTAACAACCTGTCCACCAACTGCAGGAGTACGAGACACAACTTCAAGTTCGCCATCGCCATAAGAAGAATCGCGCAATAATGTAGCATGGTTGCGCTCCGCAACTTCCTTAATAATTGGCAAAACCTTAGCTTCATGCGGCTGAGGACCCAAAATAACAGTGCAATTTGGCTTAATAATACCAGCCTTCGTACGCGCAATCTCTTCAACAGTGTTTCCAAGCCATTGCATGTGATCCATATCAACCGGCCCAATAATTGCAGCATCAGCATTCATAACATTAGTGGCATCCCATTCGCCCCCCATGCCAACTTCCATAACAGCAACATCAACAGGAGCGTCCGCAAAAGCCCAAATTGCCATGGCTGTAAGCACTTCAAAAAAGCTCATTTTTGGCTTACCGTCAGCTTCCATGCGAGCATCAACCATGTCGATAATGTCTTTCATTTGATCCCACACATCGACGAACTGATCGTCACTAATTTCCTGTCCATCAATCATAATGCGCTCATTTACGCGCTCCAAATGTGGAGAAGTATATAATCCGGTTCGCAAACCGTATGCTCGACAAATCGACTCAGCCATTCGAGCAGTAGAACCTTTGCCGTTCGTACCAGTTATGTGAATAACACGCATAGACTGCTCTGGATGACCTAAAATATCGAGAATAAGACGCATGCGATCCAAGTCGAGATTAGTTTTATTGTGTTCTGGAGCTCGACTCATAATATTGCGTTCGATATCAACAATTCGCTCATTATTGCGATTTGGATTTTCAATAGACATAACTACTCCCCCTAATTTTTACGCTCGCTTACTCATTTTCCAACTATCTAGATTAGTTGATACCAACAACACACGCATATAAATATGTTGTGACAATATTCACATAGCAAAAGCGTTTTAAACGCACTTTGTAAATTGCGTATAAAATCTTGCTATTTTGCACTAAAAAAAAACTCGCATAAAACACTAAATAAGACTATGTTAGTTTATTGACTGTTTATTTACTATTTGTATAATTTGCGCAAGCAAAAATTAACAAGCAAAAATTAAGGAGTCTCATAATGGCAGAATATACGCCAACTGAGCACGGCGAAGAGCTAAAAGCTGACGGCACACAAAAGGCAGAAGATCGCGTAAATAACCGTTCACTTCGTCCAAACAGTGATTCTTTTAAAGATTTTATGACGAATAACTGGGATAACCAGGAGCCAGAAGTTAAGGCTCTTGAATCTAGCAAGTACATTCCAGCTCGTTTAGAGGCTCTTTCAAAGCGTTTCCCAGGCGAACGTTTAGTTATCCCTGCAGGACAACCAAAGGTGCGTAATAACGACTGCGATTATGCTTTCCGTCCAGACACTACATTTGCTTACTACACTGGCTTAGGTCAAGACTATGAGGCTGGTGCTGTGCTTGTTATGGAACCGGTTGAAAAAGATAGCGAAGAAGCAAAAGCCGGTAAAAATCATACGCCAGAACTTTTTGTAGCTCCACGCGCAGATAACAGCACTTCAGCATTTTACAAGGATCCTCACTACGGAGAATATTGGGTTGGTCCTCGCGCAGGCTTAAAAGAACTTAAAGCAATGACCGGCATTGAAACGCGCGATATTGCAGAACTTGACGACGCTATTGCAAAGAACGTAAGCGACGACGCTAATGGCGAAGGCATTCGCGTGCGAATTGTTCGAGAAACCGATCCTGAGCTTACTGCAAAAGTTGAAACAATGCGAGAAGCAAGTGGATTTACTGATGAAGATGCAAACACTTGCGCAGACGATAAATTGCACGAATTCGCTGCAGAAGCACGAATGCTTAAGGACGACTACGAAATTCGCGAAATGCGCAAAGCTATTGCCGCCACAAAACTTGGTTTTGACCGCATGCTTACGCGTTTGCCTAATGCTTTGGGTCATGAGCATTCCGAGCGCATGATTGAGGGTGCTTTTAATTCTGTTGCTCGCGAAGAAGGCAACGAAGTAGGCTACGACACTATTGTTGCTTCAGGCAAGCACGCGCCAATTTTGCACTGGATGCGCAACACTGGCGTTGTTTCCAGCGGAGAATTGCTACTTATTGATGCCGGCGTTGAAGTTAACAGCCTCTACACTGCTGACATTACACGAACTTTCCCAACGAACGGCAAATTCACTGACTTACAAAAGAAGCTTTACCAGTGCGTTCTTGACGCTCAGCAAGCCGGTTTTGAGGCTGCTAAACCAGGTGCAACCTACTCCGATATTCACCATGCTTGCATGCGCGTTCTAGCCGAACACTTGCACGAATGGGGAATTTTGAAAGTTAGCGTTGAAGAATCACTTTCGCCAGAAGGTCAACAGCATCGTCGTTGGCACGCTTGCGGCGTTGCTCATCATCTTGGTTTGGATGTGCACGATTGCGCACAAGCACGCTACGAGTCTTATCAGGGCGCAAAAATTACTCCAGGAATGATATTCACTATTGAGCCAGGATTATACTTTGCAGCTAACGATTTGATGCTTCCTGAAGAAATGCGCGGAATTGGAATTCGTATTGAAGATGATGTGCTAATGACTGAAAGCGGTCCAGAGTGGCTTTCTATTGACATTCCAAAGCAAATCGATGATGTAGAAGCATGGATGGCTGAACAAGCTCAAAAAAGTGATATTTTTCAGCATTAAGCAATAARTMAAAATAATAGTATCGTAACAGTAACTTTAATAGCGAAAGTTTAATAGCGAAAGCAAGAAGTTACTGTTACGAATACTTATTAATAAACTGAAAAGACTGGAAATATAGTGAATAAGAGCGTCCTTGCAATGAAAAATTGCGACCTGGCATACGGTTATAAAACTGTAGTGACTGGTATTAATGGCAGTGTGCAAGCCGGGGAAGCTTTGGCTTTAATAGGTCCAAATGGTTCTGGGAAAACAACGTTTTTGCAGGCTATTATTGGTATCGTGCGCGTAAGTCGCGGTGAACTGAAAATGCCTAAGGCTTTGTCTATTGGATATGTTCCACAGCAGGTTGATTTGGATTTAACGTTCCCGATTACTGCACGGCAAGTTGTTGCAATGGGCTTAAGTAGACAGACAGGTTTTCTTGGATTGCTTAAAAAAGATCAGAAAAAAGCTGTTGAGGATGCTCTTAATCATGTTGGTTTATTCAATCGCGCAGATGTGCGATTTGGTGACCTTTCTGGCGGTCAGCGCCAGCGCATTCTTCTTGCGCGCGCGATTGTTGCAAAGCCAACGCTTATTTTGCTCGACGAACCTTTTAATGGTCTTGATGAACCGAATCGCCGAGAACTTCTTAATATTATGAAATCAGCAAAGCAAGAAGGTATTGCTTTTGTTGTATCTACGCACGATTTAGTTATTGCAGATGCTATTTGTGAAAAAGCGCTACTTTTAGCTGGCAAGCAGATTGCTTTTGGCGCGCTTAAAGAAGTAATGACTAAAGAAAATATTACTCGTGCATATGGTGGAAGCATGCCTGCTGCTTCTGCAGGTCTTACTTTTTCGGAAATTGCGGAAGGCTGATTTTCAATGCTTGCCCAATTAGTTGAGTCATTAAGAAAAGTTCTGGAACCAATTCCTGGTTTTGATTTTATTGCTTCTGCTCCTTATATTTTTCGCCCGTTCTGCTTACTTATAGTTCTATCTATAGCTAGCGGAATCGTTGGTGTATTTGTGAACTTGAGATGTGCTGAATTTAATGCGGAAGCTATTGTGCATGGCATATTTCCTGGAATTGTTGTAGGCGCTTTATACGGTGGCATAGATCAAATTATTCCTGGTGCTGCAATTTGTTCAGTATTTTTAGTTGCTGCATTAGTGTGGGCTTCTCGTTCAACTCGCATAAATGAATCGATTATCGCAACTGTTTTAACTACTTTCTTTGCTCTTGGTGTAGTAATTTCACTAAAAAAAGGTGATATGTCAGGTCAGCTCGAGGCATTGATGTTTGGTAGGCTGCTTGATGTCACTGATGAGCGAATGACTCAAGCAATGTGGATTTGCTTGTTTGCAATTATTGTGCTTTTGGCAACTTGGAAACAGCAGATTATTGTTGCTTTCGATCGAGCAAGTGCTCCATTAATGGGAGTGCATACTCTTTTTGTCGATATTGTTCTTAACGTTGGCATTGCTGCGGTTGTTGTTTCTGCATCTTCAGCTGTTGGTGTTCTTCTTGTGATCGGGTACCTTATTATTCCAGGAGCTAGTGCTCGTTTAGTGTCTAGAACAGTTGGGCGTATGGTTGCAGTTGGTATCTTTGTTGGTATTGCTGGAGTTGTTCTTGGTATGTACGTTATGAATTTGGAGCTTGATCATCCTATTTCTCCTCAAGCTGCAATTGCATTAAGCATGTGTGCAATGTTCGTAGTTGTGCTTATTGTACGCTGGCTATTCCAAGTCATTTCATCTATAGTTTTTGCGCATAAAACTCATACAAGCGGTACCGATATGCATGTTTTAGCAAAATCTTGTAAAGGTAGGGAATAGATGGTAAGTATTTGGCAAATTATTGCTCTACCTATAGTTGAAGCAATTGTTGTAGGTGCTCTATGTGGTTTTGTTGGCTCTCTCGCGCTTCTTAATCAGCGAATATTCTTTACTGAATCTATTACTCATGCTGCTTTTCCTGGAGCAGTATTAGGTGTAGTTTTAACTTCTGCTTATACAATAGATCAAAATATTTTGTCGCTTGGGCTTTTTGTCGGTGCTGCTGTTGCGTGTGTTGTACTTTCTTTAGTAATGTATGCACTTTCGCATCTTAAAGGCATTTCTTCGCAAGCTGCAGCTGGTATTACTTTAACTGTTGGCTTTGCTAGTGGATACTTTTTAAATAAGTGGTTTGCTCCATTGCCATTGCGTATTGAGGGATTTTTAACTGGATCATTGCTTAATTGCACTCCTGCAGACGTAATTTCAGCCTCTGTTGCTTTCTTGCTTGTTTTGGGATTATGGATTTTTAATTCTGCTAATCTTGTGCATTGCTCGTTTGACCCTATTAATTACCGTGCTGCAGGCGGAAGATCAGGTTTTATACAGGGCATGGTTCTTGCTTTGATTATTATTACTGTTTCCGTTATTATTCCAGCAGTTGGTACAGTTGTTTCAGTATCTCTTATTGCTGCTCCTGCTGCAGCATTAAAGGGAAGAATTGCTTCTATAAATAAATTCGTACTTGCATGCGTAATTACTGCTGTTTCAATTGCTTTAATTGGACTAGCTTTAGCTGTAATACTGAAGCTTTCTGCCGGTGGCACTATTGCTATTTGCGCTGGAGCTTTCTTCTTAATAGTCAAGATTGGCGAAAGCATTTTTATAAAAATTAATGATTTTTCATCAAGATTGCATGCAAGGCGAGAAAAAGTAGCCGAAAACGCTATTTAGCAAAAGAGTTTTAAAAGTCGCTCTGTTGTCCTAGAATGTCAACGAATTGCGCGTGAAAAATGCGCGCGATTGACGTCGTTTTTGCGCGTTTTGTTGATTGTTTAATCGCGTAAGTTTATCGACGCCACACAAGTCCAGGTCTGCACATTAGTAACGCAAGACCCCGATAGAAAAGGACAATTATGGCTGAAAATACCATCTCCATCACCGTAAACGAGGAACGCAAGGAGGTGGATGCAAGCTTCACTGGCGCCCAACTTTTCGCGGAAGATAAGAATATTATTGCTGTGCGTTTAAATGGCGAGTTGCGTGATTTGTACACGTCTCTTCATGACGGCGATACCGTGGAATCAGTGGCCCTTGATAGTGAAGATGGCATCGCAATCATGCGTCATTCCGCTACTCACGTGATGGCTCAAGCTGTTCAAGAAATTCGACCAGACGCAAAGTTGGGCGTAGGTCCTGTAATTAAAGACGGCTTTTACTACGATTTCGATGTTGATACTCCATTTACGCCAGACGATTTGAAGCAAATCGAAAAGCATATGCAGCACATTATTAAAGAGTCTCAAAGCTTCCGTCGTCGCGTTGTAACAGAGGACGAAGCGCGCGAAGAAGAAGCAAATCAACCTTATAAGTTGGAGTTGATTGGGGATAAGGAAGCAGCTCTTGATCCTGCTGCCTCTGGCGAAATCAGCAAGCATGAGCTTAGCATGTACGACAATGTAGATCGCGAAGGAAACAAGGTTTGGAGCGATTTGTGCCGCGGACCTCACCTTCCAAACACGCGTTACATTAAGGCTTTTAAGCTTGAGCGTGTGGCTGCAGCTTACTGGCGTGGCTCGGAGCAGAATCCTATGCTTCAGCGCATTTACGGCACTGCTTGGCCTAGCAAGGAAGAGCTTAAAGCTTACACAACTCGCATGGAAGAAGCTGCTAAGCGCGATCACCGCAAGCTTGGTCAAGAGATGGATTTGTTCTCCTTCCCAGACGAGATTGGCCCAGGCTTAGCCGTATTCCATCCAAAGGGTGCTGCAATTATTAACGCAATGGAAGATTATTCGCGCGAGCAGCACAGAAAGCATCACTACAGCTTCGTACAAACTCCGCACATTACTAAGGGTGGCTTATATGAGACTTCCGGCCACTTGCAGTGGTACAAGGATGGCATGTATCCTCCAATGAAGCTTGACGAAGAGCGCGACGAAAATGGTAACGTAACTCGCCAAGGTGCTGACTACTACTTGAAGCCAATGAATTGCCCAATGCATAACTTGATCTTCAAGTCTCGCCAGCGTTCTTATCGCGAGCTTCCTTTGCGCTTGTTTGAGTTTGGTACTGTGTATCGCTACGAAAAGTCTGGCGTTGTGCATGGTTTAACTCGTGTTCGTGGATTGACTCAGGATGATTCGCACATTTACTGCACTCGCGAGCAGATGCGCGATGAGTTGAAGAGCTTGCTTAACTTTGTGCTTGGTCTTCTTAAAGACTTCGGTTTGAACGACTTCTACTTGGAGCTTTCCACTAAGGATGAGCATAAGTTCGTCGGTTCCGACGAGATTTGGGAAGAAGCAACTAATACTTTGGCAGAGGTTGCTAAAGAGTCTGGTTTGGAACTCGTGGACGATCCAGGTGGAGCTGCATTCTACGGCCCGAAGATTTCCGTGCAAGCTCGAGACGCAATCGGTCGCACTTGGCAGGTTTCTACTATTCAGCTCGACTTCAACTTGCCTGAGCGCTTTAAGTTGGAGTACATTGCGGCTGACGGTAGCCACCAGCGTCCTGTGATGATTCACCGCGCACTCTTTGGCTCTATTGAGCGTTTCTTCGCTATTTTGCTCGAGCATTACGCGGGCGCGTTCCCAGCATGGTTGGCTCCAGTTCAGGTAACTGGCGTTCCTGTTGCAGACGAGTTCGCTCCACACTTGCAAAAATTGATTAGCGATTTGGAAGAGAATATGGTTCGTTGCGAAATGGACAACTCTGACGATCGCTTCGGCAAGAAGATTCGTAACGCTTCTAAGTCTAAGGTGCCATTCACTTTGATTGCTGGCGAAGAGGATGTGAACAACAATGCTGTGAGCTTCCGCTTCCGCGATGGCAGCCAATTGAATGGCGTTCCTGTTTCGCAAGCTAAAGAGTGGATTTTGTTCATCATTAAGCAGCGCGTTCAGGTCAATACTGCAGAAGATTTCGAGCGCTACACTAAGTAGCATAAGCTATTTAAGTTATGTAATTTAAATAACGTTACTTAAGCAGCACAGTTTCGCTTGAAAACTAAATTGCAATAAATAAACGAAATAAGCAAAAGTCCACACTTCTTAACGTTGTGTGGGCTTTTGTGTGTATTACAGCCGATTGACTAATATGAGATTGTTTATTGAACCCAAGTTTTATTTGCTTGATTACGCTAGGAAGGTTGCATTCAATGTTGGAATCATTACGCAGCGGGTTTAAGCGCACTATTTCTCCAATTGCAAAATTGCTAGTCCGATTAGGCATAAGTGCTAACTGTGTAACAATTGTCGGAACAATAGCTGTAGTTATTATTGCTTTTGTTACTGCTTTTACTAAACAGTTTGTTGTTGGCACTATATTTTTAACTATTTTTGTGCTTGCGGACAGTTTAGATGGTTCTGTTGCTGCTTTGACAACAGGCGGCACAAAATTTGGTGCATTTCTTGACTCAACTCTCGATCGCATTGCAGACTGGTCATTATTTTCCTCTGTATGCATTTGTTTGTATGAAGCTCACGAAAAAGATATGTGCACTTGGATTTCAACTTTGAATGGCAATGCAATAAAGTGTGTAGGATTATTAAGCTGTTTGGTTGCTCTTATGGCAGCTTTCGTAACTTCATACACTCGCGCTCGCGGTCAGTCAATAAATGTAGATTCTAAAAAAGGTTTAATAACTCGTGCAGATAGAGTTGCTGTGATTCTTGTTGCTATGGGGCTTGTTGGTCTTACAAATCAACTTTTTTGGTTAAGTTTTGCTATGATTCTGCTTGCTATTGGCGGTATTATTACAGTTTTCCAGCGTATTTTTGAAGTAAAGCATGGGCTTGATATAAAAGATAAATAAAATTTGTCGCGAAAGCGCAATAAAATCGTTTCGTTTGATTAACTGTACGTTTTAGGAGTATCATGTCAGGTCATTCCAAGTGGGCGACTACAAAGCACAAGAAGGCCGCTATCGACGCAAAGCGTGGCAAGCTTTTTGCCAAGCTTATTAAGAACATTGAAATTGCTGCACGTTTGGGTGGTGGCGATCCTGATGGTAACCCTACGCTGTACGATGCCATCGTTAAAGCTAAAAAGGCTTCCATGCCTGCTGACAACATCAAGCGCGCTGTAAAGCGTGGTTCTGGTGAAGAAGCTGGCGGCGCAAACTATGAAGAGATTGTTTACGAAGGTTACGCTCCTGCAGGTGTTGGATTGATTATTGAATGCCTTACTGATAACCGTAATCGTGCTGCTGCTGATGTGCGTTCAACTCTTACTAAGGGCAACGGTTCTTTGGCAACAAGCGGTTCCGTGAGCTTCAACTTCGAACGTAAAGGTTTGATTGAAGTTCCATCCGAAGGTGTTGACTACGATAAGCTTTTCGAAGTTGCAGCTGAAGCTGGAGCTGAAGATGTTGCTGATGATGGCGATGTTTATTCTGTTTACACCAATTCCAGTGATTTGGTAACTGTGCGTAAGGCTTTGCAGGAAGCTGGTTTCGACTATGATTCTGCAGATATCATTATGCATCCAAATAATGAGGTTGAATTGAGCTTCGAAGATGCTCAAAAGGTTTCTCGCTTAATCGATAATCTCGATGACTTGGACGATGTTCAGAATATTTACAGCAACTGGACCGCTTCAGATGAAGTTATGGCTCAGCTTGAGGAAGATGAATAGTCTCCTATGATGATTTTGGGCGTTGACCCCGGGCTTACTCGCTGCGGGGTCGGCGTGATTGAAGCCGGCGTCTCGCGTCGGCTTTCTTTTATTCACGTCGATGTGTTGAGGTCTGAGCCTGATCTTTCGCAAGATTTGCGACTTTTAAAGATTTATAATGGATTAGTTGAAAAAATTGAGCGTTTTTCGCCTGATACTGTGTCTATTGAACGTGTTTTTGCGCAAGAAAATCGAAATACTGTTCTTGGCACTGCACAGGTTGCAGGTATTGCAATGCTTGCTGCAGCTCAGCGCAATATTCCTGTTGCTTTACACACTCCTACTGAAGTTAAACTTGCTGTAGCTGGAAACGGAAAAGCTCAAAAACCTCAAGTAGAGCGCATGGTCGCGCGACTACTTGGACTTAATGTTTTGCCTACTCCTGCTGATGCTGCCGACGCTTTAGCTCAAGCTATTTGTCATGCTCTTCGTCCTTCTGGTGCTTTACAAGGTGGCGAGCGCGAGCAGCATCTAACTGCTGCGCAGAAACAGTGGGCTTTAGCTCAAGCTCAGGCGCGTAAATCTTCTTCTGTCGTTCGAGGCATGTAGGATATTAATAGAACAGATGTTCTATTATAATTGTATTTGACTTTATGTGCTTTAAGCTATGAGTTTTTGTTAAGTGGGAGTGAGTTTATGATTGGAATGCTTGTTGGACAAGTTGCGTCAATTGATGCTCGTTCTGCTCTTATTGTTGTTTCTGGAGTTGGCTATGAGACTTATATGCCTTCTCAAGATTTGTCTTCTTTGCATGAAGGCCAGGAAGCTCGCGTTTATACGTCGCTTCAAGTTTCGCAAGATGCTTTAACTCTTTATGGTTTTACAACTCAAGCTGCTAAACGAATGTTTTTGCAAGTGCAAAAAGTTAGTGGAATTGGTCCTAAAGTTGCTCTTTCTATGCTTTCAACTTTGAATGTTGATCGTCTTTTACAAGCTATTTCTGAGGGAGATGTAACTTCTCTTTCTTCTGCTCCTGGTTTAGGGAAAAAGGGTGCGCAGAAGATTATTTTGGAATTGAAGGGTTCTCTTGATTCTTCAATACTGGCAGATAGTTCTAATGATTCTACTCAATCTAATAAGCAGATTGTTGATTCTAGCGTGCAATGCGTAATAGAGGGTCTTGTTTCATTGGGTTGGAGACAAGTTGACGCTCAAAGAGCAGTTGAGCAAGTTTGTGCAGATAATAATATTTCTACTCCTATATCTGATGCAGATTTGCCTAATGTTTTACGAATGGCATTAGCTTCACTTGATAGGGGTAGGTAATCATGTTTGTAAAGAATCTAGTATTGGGGGAGTTGAAGTGAGTGAAGAGTATACTTCTGCGCTAAATACTGGTGTTGCTGAAGAATCCTTACGCATGGTTTCTTCAACGCCTTTAGGAAATGAGCAACTCAGTGATGAGGAACTTCGTCCTCGCGCATTAGAAGGTTTTATTGGTCAACCAGTTTTAAAAGCGCAATTGCAACTGTTTTTAGATGCTGCTAAAAAGCGTGATGTTGCGCCTGACCATATGTTATTGGCTGGCCCTCCTGGATTGGGAAAAACTACATTAGCAATGATTGTTGCTAATGAATTGCAAGTTCCTATTCGAATTACTTCAGGTCCTGCCATCCAGCATGCTGGAGATTTAGCTTCTATACTAAGTGCGCTTGACGCAGGTGAGGTGTTGTTTATTGACGAAATCCATCGTTTGCCTCGTGCTGCAGAAGAGTTGCTTTATATTGCTATGGAAGATTTTCGCGTTGACGTTATGGTCGGTAAAGGTCCTGGTGCCTCATCAATACCGCTAACTCTTCCTCGTTTTACTGTAGTTGGAGCTACCACTAGGGAAGGAATGTTGCCTTCTCCATTGCGCGCTCGTTTTGGTTTTACTGCTCACCTTGATTTTTATCCTCACGAAGAGCTTGAAAAACTTATTGAGCGATCTGCTAAAGTCTTAGGAATTCGCCTTATAGATCAAGCTGCTAAAGAGCTATCGTTACGCTCTCGTGGCACTCCTCGTATAGCGAATCGCTTGTTGAGACGTGTCAGAGATTGGGCTATTGTGCATGATTTGTCAGAAGTAAATCATGAAGCTGTTGTTGAAGCGTTAGCTTTATACCAGATTGATACACAAGGTCTTGATCGACTTGATATTGCAGTTTTGAAGGCTATGGTTTGTCAGTTTAACGGTGGACCGGTTGGTCTTAATAATCTAGCTGCAATGGTTGGTGAAGAAGCTGAAACTGTTGAAACAGTATGTGAACCATATTTAGTGCGTGAAGGATTCTTAATTCGCACTCCTAAAGGTCGTGTTGCAACTAGTAAAGCTTGGAAACATTTGGGCTTTAAAGAGCCTAGTAATGTCAGTGAGCTAGCTTAAAATAATTAACTTGGACGGCATTTCGACCGTCTTAGGGTTGGATACTTAAGGAGTTTACTTTGCCTCAATTTTTCCAGCAGTATGGCATGCTTATTATTCTCGTTGTAGCAATGGTTTGCATGATGATGTTCCAGACTCGCAATGCTAAGAAGCGTCAAGCTGAAATGCGTTCCTTCCATGAATCTTTGGAACCAGGTACTGAAATTATTACAATCGGCGGCATTATCGGCAAGATTGTAAGCGTAGATACTCAATATGAAGAGATTGTTATCGATTCAGAAGGTAGTTTGATGCGAGTATCTTTCCGCGCTGTGAACAGATTGTATGTGCGTCCAGCGTTTATTAGCGATGAAGAAGCAGAAGAAGCTGCACAAGCTGAAGAAGCTAAGCAAGATGATGCAAATAAATCTGTAAGCGAAGATAACGAGCCAGTATCAGAATCTGCAGAATCTGAAAAGTAATAACTTTTATCTCATAAATTTATAATTTAATACTTAAGTCGTGATGTGTGAGTCAGCACATGTCTCACGCATCACGCGAATATGTGACATTCTTTCCATATTCCAATAACAAGTCTTGTGAAGAAAAGAACGTTAGGATTATGACAGCAACGGATATTACAGTGAAAACGTTGAAAACAGTAAGCAACGATGATGCCGCTTATCTTGCTTCTTTGATTCGTACCGTTCCAGGATTCCCCAATCCTAGTATTATATTCCGTGATTTTCTTCCTATATTTTCAAATGCGCGCTCTTCGCGAATTCTTATTGATTCTTTAATTGATGCCTTGCCTGTGCCAGCTGATTCAATTGATTTGATTGCTGGGCTTGAAGCTCGAGGTTTTCTTTTTGGACCATTGTTGGCATCTCGGTTAGGCAAAGGTTTTCTTGCTATTCGTAAAGCTGGTAAGCTACCTCCTCCAGTTATTACTGAGTCATACATGCTTGAGTATGGTCAGGCAAGTATTGAAATTGAAAGCGACGCTATTAAGCCAGGTCAACGTGTGCTTATTGTTGACGATCTTATTGCAACTGGAGGCACTGCAAAAGCTGCTGCAAATATTGTCAAGCGCGCTCAAGGAATAGTTGCAGGTTTTAGTTTTGTTATTGAACTTACTGGTATTAGTGGAATGAGTGAGTTATGCGATTATCCTTGCAGTAGTTTAATTACTATGCCAGCTTAAAAGTTTATTATTATCGCTTATTATTAAAGCCTATAAATTTACTAAATGTGTGCTTATGGGTGACTATAAGGATGCTTTTCCTATGTGCGTTGCTCAGGCAATACTTGGTGCGTTGGCTGTATTATTATCTGCGATTATATAAAATAAGCAAAATAGTGCTAATTGTATGTGCTTGTTCGCGCGTCTTGCAATTCTTATGATATTATTAATTGACACGAACATGGTGCGCATGCGGTATTTTAATGACTTGCAGATTGTGTTATGATGCGCAATTTTCGCTAGTGTTTGTGAGTGTGCCGTTGCGCGAACGCCATGTTAAAGATGCATGGCGATGTTGTCCTGTGAATGTGTGGCAATGAAGTGAGGTTTTGGATATGCCAGGTATGGATGAAAATGAAGGGACAGAGCCAGCAATGCCTGAGGTACTTACTGATGATGAGCTGCGCAAAGCTGCAGATGATGAAGCTGTTCAGCGAGAAGCTAAAGAAAAAAAGGCCAATCATATTCGTACTGTAGTAGTTGCAGAAGATGAATCAGTTAATCGTATGGATTTAGTTGCAATGCTTGAAGATAACGGATATCAAGTTATAGGTCAGGCTGCTAACGGTCAAGAAGCTATTGAGTTGACTCGTGAAAATCATCCAGATGTTGTATGCATGGATGTTAAGATGCCTGTTATGGATGGCATTACTGCCGCTGCAACAATCTGTGATGAGAATATTGCTCCTGTAGTAATGCTCACTGCTTTTTCACAGTCAGATTTAGTAAAACAAGCAACTGGTGCTGGAGCGATGGCGTACGTTACTAAGCCATATGAAGAATCTAAACTTCTTCCTGCTTTGGAAGTTGCTATGGGTCGCTTTAGTGAAATCAACGATTTATTAGATAGTGTTGAGCGTGCAGAAAACAAGTTACACGATGCTGAAGATCAGTTGAAGAAAACAGAAGAAAAGTTGAAGAAAGCTGAAGATACTTTAGAAGAACGTAAGCTTGTAGACCGTGCTAAAGGTCTTCTTATGGATAAGGCTGGATTCTCTGAGCAGGGTGCTTTCCGCTGGATTCAAAAAACTTCTATGGATCAGCGTATCCCTAAGAAGCGTCTTGCAATGGCTATTATTGCAAAGTATAGCGATGATAAAGTAGAATCTTCATCTGAAAATTAGTAGGGTTATATTTATTCATTTTTATATAAGTGCATAGTTATTTATTAGTAATTACGGAACGTGGGTGAGTAGTCAACAGTGAATACCGACATCGTTGAAGAACATTCTTCGGAACTTAAGAATGAGAAAGGAACGTTGTTGGTTGTCGATGGCCATTCTCTTGCGTTCCGTGCTTTTTTTGCAATATCTGCGGATAATTTTTCTACTCGCTCTGGGCAAGCAACAAATTCCATTTGGGGATTTATTACTATGCTTTCACAGGTTGTAAAAAAAGAGAAGCCTGACCGCTTAGCTATTGCTTTTGACGTTAAAGGTGGAACTTTTAGAAATACTATGCTGCCTCAATATAAAGGTACTCGTGATGCTGCTCCACAGGAGCTTCTTTCGCAGCTTCCTATCATTCAACAGATGCTTAAAGCTCTTGGTGTCACTTATATTGAGAAACCCGGTTATGAAGGTGATGATGTTATTGGCACTCTTGCAGTAATGGGTTCGAATGCCGGTTATAGAACTTTAGTACTTTCTGGCGATCGTGATGCATTCCAACTTATAGATGACAATATTACTGTTTTATATCNGGCCATTCTCTTGCGTTCCGTGCTTTTTTTGCAATATCTGCGGATAATTTTTCTACTCGCTCTGGGCAAGCAACAAATTCCATTTGGGGATTTATTACTATGCTTTCACAGGTTGTAAAAAAAGAGAAGCCTGACCGCTTAGCTATTGCTTTTGACGTTAAAGGTGGAACTTTTAGAAATACTATGCTGCCTCAATATAAAGGTACTCGTGATGCTGCTCCACAGGAGCTTCTTTCGCAGCTTCCTATCATTCAACAGATGCTTAAAGCTCTTGGTGTCACTTATATTGAGAAACCCGGTTATGAAGGTGATGATGTTATTGGCACTCTTGCAGTAATGGGTTCGAATGCCGGTTATAGAACTTTAGTACTTTCTGGCGATCGTGATGCATTCCAACTTATAGATGACAATATTACTGTTTTATATCCAGGACAGCATTTTAAAGACTTAAAAGAAATGGATAAGAATGCTGTTTATGAAAAATATCATGTTACGCCTAAGCAATATCCTGATCTAGCAGCGTTAAGAGGAGAAACTGCAGATAATATTCCAGGAGTTCCAGGTGTTGGAGATGGGTACGCTGCTAAATGGATTAATCAATTCGGCAGCCTAGAAAATATTATTGAACATTCGAATGAGATTAGCGGTAAAAAGGGAGAAGCTTTAAGAGAAAATATTGATCAAGTTCGTTTAAACCGTAAAGTTAATGCTTTAGTTTGCGATTTGGATTTAGGCGTAACTGTAGATGATTTGTGCTTTGGTGATGTTGATGCTGCAAAATTAGGAATCTTGCTGTCTCAACTTGAATTTGGCGAATTAAAAAAGAGAAAGATTCTCAAAACTTTTAGCAACGGTATGCAACAATCTATCGAAAATAATATGCGTATAATGTTTTCGTCTACGTATGAAGGTGACGCTAATAATGATAAGCTAGCTCAAAGTGCTCAATCAAATATTGACGCAGAAAATTTTCAAGAAATGCTAGCAAGCATTGACTTGCATCATGTTAAAACTGTAGAAGACTTTATTAATTGGGAGAATTCCGTTTCTTCTTTACTTTATACAGAAATAAAGAAAGATTCAAAAAATACTGAAGATACTTTCGACCAACTAAGTTCCGAAGAAGAGAATTT